>JALOQW010000109.1 GCA_025459275.1 Pirellula sp. | reverse complement strand
CATGTTGGGGCCCATGTTTTAGAAGGGCTGAAGCCATCATGACGGCGTTAGCGCCAGCCAGGAGCGTCTTGATGACATCATGACCCGTATGCACACCACTCGTAGCGGCAAGCGAAACGTCGACCTGATCACGCAGGATAGCCAACCATCGGAGGACCAACCGCAATTCGGATGGAGTACTCAGCTCCAAGTGTGGCTTGGCGACCAGAGTCCCCAAATCCAGATCTGGATCGAGATATCGATTGAAAAGAACAAGTCCGCTGGCTCCATGCTGAATCGCTTGAGACGCAAAATGGGGAAGGGATGAAAAATAAGGCCCGATCTTGAGAGCCAATGGGATACGGATTTCGGATGCGACTTCGGCGATGATGTCGAGATACCGACGTTCCACGTCCGCCGCTGAACTCGCGGGATTCGTAGGCACAAAATAGATATTCAGTTCCAAGGCATCGGCCCCAGCCAATTCAAACAGCCTGGCGTATCGGGTCCATTTCCCTGAGCTCGTCGCATTCAAGCTAGCGATGACGGGAATCTCAAGCCGCTTTTTGACCGCTTCGACGTGCTCCAAATGGGGTTCAGGCCCGGTGTTGTACGATTCGAGTTCGGGAAAGTAACTAAGTGACTCCGGTGAAGAGTCCCCCGCATACTCATGCAAACGAAAGATCTCATGCTCTTCGTGTTCGATTTGTTCGGCAAAGAGACTGGGCAATACGACCGCAGCAACTCCAGCATCTTGCAAAGCGACCAGTGTGTCGATCGAACTTCCGAGGGGGCATGCGGATACCACGATCGGATTGCGTAGACTCAGCTTCAAGTAATGGGTCGTCAAGTCAACGCTCATACGTGCACCTCATCCATCAGTCCTGCCATCGATCGTTCTACATTAGCGATTTGCTCGTAGTAATGCCACCGATCATCGATATCGATCTGAGCCAGTCGAAGCAGTTGTTCCGCCCGTTCCGGATCGCTTCGCATCAACATTGAAAACCTTGCTTCTTTGGTAGCGAATTGCTTGAGCGGCATACTTGGCTTGCGGGAGTCCAGATGAAACGGTTTGCCCCCATCGTGTCCGATGCGAGGATCGAATCGATACAGAGGCCAATAGCCGCTATTGACGGCATCCTTTTGATGAGTCATCCCAGTGGTCATGTCGATTCCATGTGCAATGCATTGACTGTAAGCGAGGATCAACGATGGACCACGATAAGACTCCGCTTCCGAGAACGCTTTGAGTGCCTGTAACGGATGGGCGCCGATGGCGATCTGAGCCACATAGACATGACCGTAAGCCATTGCGATCATACCGATGTCTTTCTTGTTGATCCCTTTGCCAGCCGTTGCGAACTTGGCCACTGCGCCGCGCGGTGTGGATTTTGAAGCCTGGCCACCCGTGTTGGAGTAGACTTCGGTGTCGAGGACCAGCACATTCACATCCTTGCCGGAGGCCAAGACGTGGTCGAGTCCACCAAAGCCAATATCGTAGGCCCAACCGTCACCACCAATGATCCAGACCGAGCGACGAACCAGCGCGTCCGCAAGTCCTTCAAGCTCTCGTGCCTTTGTGCTAGGCAGATCAGCGAGCCGCTTTCGCAACTGATCGATCCGTTCCCGCTTCTGGGCTAACTCGGATTCGTTCCCTTGCTCCGCACCCAAGAGACCATCGACCAAATCGCTTGGGAGTTCTGCCGACATGGATCTCAATAGGGAACGCGCCATCCGTTCTCGCTGATCCCATGCCAAGCGTAGCCCAAGTCCAAACTCGGCATTGTCTTCGAAGAGCGAGTTTGCCCATGCCGGTCCGCGCCCTCGATCGTCCGTTGACCAAGGTGTGGTTGGGAGATTGCCGCCGTAGATCGATGAACAGCCTGTCGCGTTCGCAACCACCATTCGGTCCCCGAACAGCTGAGATACCAGTTTCAAGTACGGTGTCTCGCCGCAGCCTGCGCATGCCCCGGAAAACTCAAAAAGCGGCAATAGATGCTGCGAGCCTTTGACCGTTACCGGGTCTACCGCGGTCCTTGATGCTGCGGGCAGCTTCAGGAAGAAATCGAAGTGGCTCCGCTCGCGCTCCAGGTGATCTCGCTTGTCGGTCATGTTGATCGCCTTAATCTTGACCGCCTCTTTGCTCCGCGCAGGGCAAACATCGACGCACACGCCACATCCGGTGCAATCGTCGGGTGCGACTTGGATCACCATGCGATGCCCCGGAAGATCCTTCCCTGTCCATGGGCGGGTTGCAAAGGATTCTGGCGCGTCGCTCAACTTCTCTTCCTCGAACGCCTTCATGCGGATCGCGGCGTGAGGGCACACGAGCGAACACAAACCGCATTGAATGCACAGATCCGGTTCCCAGATGGGAATCTGAGTCGCGATGCTTCGTTTCTCGACCGCTGCCGTTCCCGTAGGAAACGTTCCGTCAACAGGCATCGCACTCACGGGCAAGCTATCTCCTCGGCCGGACATCATGATCCGCGTGACACGAGTCACGAAATCGGAAGCCACATCCTCAGGTAACGAAACGGCAGAGGGGACTGGTGATAGATCGTGCGATTTGGGTACTGGGATTTCGTGCAACTCAGCCAATGCAGCGTCGACAGCGGCAAAGTTCTTTTCGATCACGCTGGAGCCTCGTTTGCCGTAGGTCTTCTCGATAGCCGAACGGATCTCGGACAGGGCCGTTTTAAGGGGCAGCATCTCGCTTAAAGCAAAAAAGCAAACTTGCATGAGGATGTTGATCCTGCCCGGCATCCCCACCTTGCGAGCAATCGATTCGGCATCAATCGCGAACACTCGAATCCGGCGTTCTATCAGAACTTTCTTCACAGAAGATGGAAGATGTTCCCAGACGCGATCCGGAGTGTACGGTGCATTGAGCAGCAGCGTCGAACCGACCTTGGCTCGCTCCAAGACATCGATCCGGTCGAGAAAGGAAAACTGGTGACAACCAATGAAGTCAGCTTGTTGGATCAAATAGGTGGCTCGGATCGGATGCGGGCTAACCCGAACATGGGAGATGGTCATGGCTCCCGATTTCTTGGAGTCATAGACGAAGTAGCCTTGAGCGAACAGCGGCGTGTTGTCCGCCAGGATCTTGACCGTATTTTTGTTGGCCCCGACGGTTCCGTCACTTCCCAAGCCGAAGAACATCGCCTCCAGCGCCCCGGGATGTTCGATAATAAAGTCCTCCGGAATATGCAAACTGCGATGTGTGACATCGTCCACAATCCCGACAGTGAAGCCGCGCTTGGGAGTGGGCTCCTCCAGATTCTGAAAGACTGCGGCAGCCATCGCAGGCGTAAACTCTTTGGATGCCAATCCGTAGCGACCACCGACAACCATCGCTTGGCACTTGGAGTGACTCGGTTCGCCAATCGCTCCAGGCTCTTTGGTTCGATCGAGTACGGAGATGCGGCGCACCGTATCAGGAAGCGCCTCCAGAAAGCGGTCGCAATCCAAAGGCCTCGCCAAACGTATTTTGATCAGCCCAACCTTCTCTCCTTTGCGACGCAGCGCATCAACGCATTCTTCCGCCGCTCCAACCCCAGAACCCATGAGTACCAATACGCGATCGGCATCGGGAGCGCCATAGTATTCCACCAAGCGGTAATCCCTTCCCGTACGATGGGCGAACGCGTCCATCGTCTCCTGAACGATATTGGGTAGTGCATCATAGAAGGGGTTGATGGCTTCACGGGCTTGAAAGAAGACATCCGGGTTCTGAGCGGTTCCTCGAAGTACAGGAGCGTCGGGATTGAGACCATGCTGCCGATGGCGATCGACAGCGTCGGTGTCGATCATCCCACGCACCTCCTCGTCCGCTAACGGTTCAATGCAATTGAGTTCGTGCGATGTCCGAAAGCCATCGAAGAAATGAAGGAATGGAACACGAGACTTGAGCGTTGCCGCGTGTGCAATCGCAGCGAAATCCTGGGCCTCCTGAACCGTGCTCGAGCATAGCATGGCCCAGCCCGTACCTCGGCAGGCCATGACATCGCTATGGTCACCAAAAATCGAGAGAGCGTGAGTCGCGATCGTTCGGGCAGCAACATGAAAGACCGTCGGAGTCAACTCGCCAGCGATTTTGTACATATTCGGGATCATCAACAACAATCCCTGAGATGCCGTAAAGGTTGTCGCCAAGGAGCCCGCCTGCAACGCACCGTGCACGACTCCTGCAGCCCCTCCTTCGCTCTGCATCTCGATCACTTCAGGAAGTGTTCCAAAGAGATTGGGGCGTTTCATCGAGCGCCATGCATCCGCAAACTCACCCATCGGTGATGCAGGTGTGATCGGATAGATCGCGATGACTTCGCTCATCGCATAGGCGACCCTGGCGACGGCTTCGTTAGCATCCACGATTTGACGAATCGACATGCGTCGTGTCCCCCAACAATCGAAACGAGAAAGCGAAAATGATTATGTGACCAAGAAGAGTGATGCCGCACTCAACTGCTGCACCCTTTTTTTTCCTAATCTCTCATTATTCCCAATCTCTCTGTGTACTGCAGGCGTTGTTCGTGCACCGAGGGACAAAATACGACAAACGCATTTTTGACAGCATGAATTGTCGAAAGCATATCGAGGCAACTATTTTTGATGCATGTTGTCACACGCGGTTGAAAGTCAGGACACAAACGGATCTACTAACGATCATCATGCAAGCATCGGCCGCAGCCTCCATTACTGAGAAACTCACCCACACGGTCGTTGGGCGATATCTGTCGCCTGAGCAGATCCACAAGTTCGTCGATGCATCCCAATCTATAGAGTTGAGGGTCGGCCAGCTTCTCTTTCGCGAGGGGCAGATCGACAACCATCTTTACGTGATGCTCGAAGGCCAAATCGATTTGGTGATGCAGGTGCGACATCGAGGTTCCCAACGCATTTTGTCGCTGGGGAGCGGGGATTTGGTTGCTTGGTCAGCGTTGTTAGGGAGTGGAGTCATGACCTGCTCCGCCATCTGTCTTCGCGACGCGCGCTTGATTGCCATCAACGCGAAGGCTGTTGCAGAACGGATGGAACAGGACCATGAATTCGGATACCACTTCATGCGCATGGTTGCCATGGCTCTTGCACATCGATTGACAGCCACGCGTTTGCAGCTCTTGGATCTCTTCGCCCCTGCCAGTTCGAATGGCACTTGAAATCGCAAGGAGTCGTCGCCATGTCGGTCGCTGCGGAGGAAGTGTCATGGATGGATCGCAACGGACTTCAGAGGTTGATCGAGCTTCTTGCCGATGAAGGGCACGAAGTTATTGGGCCTCGGATCGACCAAGGGGCGATCATCTACGACTCCATCCGTCATGTTGACGAGTTGCCTCGCGGTTGGACCGAGGATTCCCAACCGGGGACCTATCGGATCCAACCTCGCAACGACCAGGAACACTTTGGTTTCAACGTCGGGCCTCATTCCTGGAAAAAGTATCTGTTCGCTCCCCTGACCACGGTCATGCGATCCCGCAAAACAGATCAAGGCTGGGTCATGGATTCCCCCCAGCCCGAGCTGCGTCGCTTCGCCTTTCTGGGAGTTCGCGCGTGCGAATTGGCTGCAATCGCTGTCCAAGACAAAGTCTTTATGGGCGCAGGGACGATGGACCCCGAGTATCAACTTCGGCGCAGTCATTTGTTTATTATTGCGGTCCAATGCACTCAAGCGGCATCGACCTGCTTTTGCACATCGATGGGAACCGGGCCGGAATGCCATGCTGGATTCGATCTGGCACTGACCGAGATCGAGCATGGATTCCTCGTGGTTGTCGGCTCGGATCATGGGCGCAGGGTGATGCAGTCGATCGATACGAGACCTGCAAGCGTGGATGAAATCACGGATGGTGTCCGACGAAGACAGAGAGCGGTGAATCAAATCACGCGGCGACTGGAAACGGACGGGATTCGCGATCGATTGCTTAGCAAACTCAATCATCCTCAGTGGGACGATGTCGCATCGCGTTGTTTGAGTTGCGCGAACTGCACGATGGTTTGCCCGACCTGTTTCTGCCATTCGGTGGATGAAGTGCATGACTTGACCAACGAGGAGATTCTTCGGAATCGCCGATGGGACTCCTGCTTCAACGTCGACTTCAGCCATGTGGCCGGAGGGAGCGTGCGAGATACGACACGTTCGAGGTATCGCCAGTGGCTAACGCACAAATTAGCCACTTGGATCGACCAGTTCGGATCCTCCGGATGCGTTGGTTGCGGACGGTGTATCACTTGGTGTCCTGTCGGGATCGATCTGACGCACGAGGTGGCCATGCTGTGCGCGGAGGACGCATCATGAACGCACCTGAAAATCCATGGTTGTCGTACACCGCGGTTATCGAAGAAGTTCGATCCGAGATTGAGTCGGTAACGACACTCACGTTGCGATTGCAGGATGAGGGGAGGGCCGCCCAGTATCGATTCGCTCCCGGTCAATTCAACATGCTGTACGTTCCAGGCTGCGGCGAAGTGGCCATCAGCATGAGCGGCCCTGTCAGCGACGATGGCAATCGCATCGTCCATACGATTCGAAACGTAGGTCGCGTCACACAAGCCATTTCGCAACTTGGTCCCGACGATGTGCTCGGTGTTCGAGGTCCCATGGGGACTCCGTGGCCTATGGAGGTGCTCGAAGGACGCGATGTGATCCTGGTTACGGGAGGACTCGGAATGGCTCCCCTTCGCCCCGTCGTGTACGAGTTGATGCGTGAACCCTCGAGATTTGGTCGCCGAACGTTGCTGTATGGCGCTCGAAGCCCCGACCTGCTTTTGTATGCCAGGGAGCTGGATGCATGGCGATCATCGGGTATCGAGATTCATTTGACGGTCGATCGCGCCGACCCACACTGGCATGGTCATGTGGGAGTCGTACCGCTCCTGATCGATCGGCTCGTGGATCTCGCGCCATCCAACACGCGCATGTTTCTGTGCGGTCCCGAGATCATGATGCATTTCTCAGCCAAAAGCGCTTTGGCCCGCGGTATGGCTCAGGAACATGTTTGGTTATCGATGGAACGCAATATGCAATGCGCCTTCGGAATGTGTGGCCATTGCCAATGGGGGGCCCATTTCGTTTGCCGCAATGGACCCGTCCTTCGCTATGACGTTGCCGAGCCGTTTTTGCAAGTGAGGGATCTGTGATGATCAAGGCGATGTCCAAGCCGAAGTTGGCAGTGGTCAAGTTCGCTTCGTGCGACGGGTGCCAATTGACACTCTTGGATGCAGAAGACGAATTGCTTGCGATTGCGGATGCTGTCCATATCGCACATTTTGCTGAGGCTTCCAGCACGCTTGAGCCAGGTCCCTACGATGTCACGTTGGTGGAAGGCTCCATCACGACCCAGGAGGACCTGGAACGGCTCCTGCGACTCCGCGCAGACAGTCGTTTTTTGGTAACGATCGGGGCGTGTGCGACGGCAGGTGGAGTGCAGGCGCTGCGAAACTTTGCAGATCATGATGAGTTCCTGAAAGCGGTGTACGCACATCCGGAGTACATTCATTCGCTGCGCACTTCCACGCCGATCTCGGACCATGTTCCAGTCGACTTCGAGCTGCGAGGCTGCCCCATCGACAAGCATCAACTGATCGAGGTCTTGTCGTCGCTGATCGCCGGACATCGCCCTCGAACTTCTTCGGAGTGTGTTTGTCAACCATGCAAGCGTCGAGGGACCGTTTGCGTTGTCGTAGCCCAGGGTATTGCTTGTTTGGGACCTGTTACTCAGGCTGGATGCGGTTCGATTTGCCCAGCCTACGATCGGGGTTGTTACGGTTGTTTCGGACCCTCCCGACAGCCGAATGCGATGGCCTTGAGTGAAGGAATTCTCCAGGGGGCTTCCGATCGACAGCAGCTCGCCAATCTGCTGAGCAACTTTAACGTCGCCGCGCCGGCTTTTTCTGCAGAAAGCCAGCGTCTGTGGCAGCTATCCTCTCGCCGATCATCCAAGTGAGGTTCTCTCATGAACGACTCCAACGAGTCTAAGCCCTCGGAGTCCATGCGATCGATCCGTGTGCCGATCTTGACCCGCGTTGAAGGGGAAGGCGCCTTGCTGGTTCGATTGCTTGGAAAGGAGATCGGCGAGGTGCAATTGAATATCTACGAACCGCCTCGGTTCTTTGAAGCGCTGCTTCGAGGAAAGCCGATGGAGGACGTCGCGGACATCACCTCACGCATTTGTGGGATCTGTCCGATTGCCTATCAAATGACCGCAGTTCAAGCACTTGAGAACATTCAGGGTATCACGGTAGACCCGGATGTTGCCAAGCTGCGTCGATTGATGTACTGCGCAGAATGGATCGAAAGCCATGTACTTCATATCCACTTGTTGCACGCTCCCGACTTCTTTGATTGCGACAGCGCGATTACGCTAGCCAAAAAGTATCCCGAAGAAGTAAAGCGTGGACTGAAATTGAAGCAGATCGGGAACCGACTGTTGGAAGTGCTCGGAGGCCGCGCTATCCATCCAATCAACCTCGCCATCGGAGGTTTTTATCGATTGCCTCGCCGTGAGGAGCTGGCCGCTTTGATCCCCGATCTCGAGTGGGGATTGCAAAACAGCATCGACGCCGCACGATGGTTAGCGAATCTGCCATTTCCGAATTTCGATGTTGCATATGATTTTGTTGCTCTCACGCATCCCGACGTGTACGCCATCGAGTCCGGTTCCATCGCATCTTCGGAATCCCCATCGATCCGGGTCGAGGATTACGAATCCCATTTCTATGAAATGCATGTACCTCACTCGACAGCCCTCCAAGCGCGAAAGAAACCCAACGACACCACTTACTTCGTTGGACCGTTGGCACGCATCCATCGGAACTTTGACCTGCTCACGCCTCTCGCCAAGAAGACTGCAGAACAAATAGGCATGACACCGAATTGCTTCAATCCGTACCGAGGGATTTTGGCGAGGGCGATCGAAACCGTGTTGGCGTTCGAAGAAGGGCTTCGCATTCTCCGATCGATTCGCTTACCTTCCCGTTCGCGAGTCCCGTTCGAGGTACGTTCTGGGGAAGGCGTTTCGGCAACAGAAGCTCCCCGCGGACTTATCTTTCATCGCTATCGAGTCGACGATCAAGGCAAGGTTGAGTTCGCCAAGATTGTTCCGCCAACATCGCAGAACCAGGGCCAAATCGAAGAAGACTTGCGACAACTGTTGCCGCAGCTCCTGGAATTCGACGATGCCACGATCGCCATGGATTGCGAACGATTGGTTCGGACTTACGATCCATGCATCAGTTGCTCGACGCATTTCTTGAAATTACATTTGGAACGGAATGAATGCGAACGGTGATTGGCATCGGCAGCGATCATGGAGCGGATGCGATTGGCTGGCGTGTCGTGGAGAGACTTCGAACGAAGGGGCTGTCCGACACGAATCTCGTTCTTGCGAGAGAGCCTTCGGATATCCTTCGATTTTTGGATGCCACCAAGGTTCTGCATCTCGTGGATGCATGCATCGGTCCCGAAACAGGCCGCCTGCACACCATCGATTGGCCCGACCCGCAACTTGCAAAATTGTCTTGGAAGACGACTCACGGAATCGATGTTCCGGGCGCTTTGGAACTCGCGGATGTCTTGGGTATATTGCCTCCATTGGTGACTCTCTGGTGCATTGAGTGCGACCCGAGCAGCGGTGAATGCAACGCAATACTTGAATCGGTGACCGAAGCGATTTTCAGGAAGATCTCAACAGTGGACGGTCAGTGAGCGGCAGCGGTACCGAACAAAGGGATGCCCCTGAACGCAGCTAGCGCTTGCGGCTCAGGGCAGATGTCGCAGTCGTTTTTGTGAGCCGTGGGCGCTAGCCGCGTTATTAGACCGTGTTAGAGTAACCCAGCTGACGCAATAGTTGACTCGCAGTGAGCGGCAGCGGTACCGAACAAAGGGATGCCCCTGAACGCAGCTAGCGCTTGCGGCTCAGGGCAGATGTCGCAGTCGATTTTGTGAGCCGTGGGCGCTAGCCGCGTTATTAGACCGTGTTAGAGTAACCCAGCTGCCGCAATAGTTGACTCGCAGTGAGTGGCAGCCCTCTTTAAATATGGAAATGCCCCGAAGCGCAGATAGTCTGCCTCGGCAGATCGTTGGTCACGATGGGACGTTGCGTTGCGTCACGAGTTCACCGAATAGGCCTTTGACTCCACGGGCCTCGTAGCTTGACGACGATTGAAGTAGCGAAAAGTACTGAATGATTCCTATCAAGAAGAGTGACAGCATCATCGGAACCGTTTGGTAGATCTCCGGTACCTCCTGCGGACGATTCCAGAGAAGATAGAGGAGGTGGATCCCATAGCCTCCCATGGCAGCCAATGTGGCATACGCTACCAGAGCCTTCCGGCAGCGAAGGACCGAACCCGCGACGATGACGTGATAGAGCAAGACCAGGGCGCTGTTGGCACTACTCGCCCAAAACAGGAGTGTCGTTAGGCATGCTAAGTCGCATGTAAGCCAAAGATAGAGAACCCACGCGGAGCCCTGTGTCCGAGTCAGTATCCACTGCCAAACCCAAGCACTTGCGGCCGCGAGGGCAGTTACCATCGTCGCGGCCATGTGGAACTTGGGATCTGGGTAGAAACCCATGCCATAGCAGAAAAGGTGGAATGCGTAGAAGACCGCCAGTCCACACCAAGCGACGGCGAGTCCGGGACGGTTGCGCGCCCAGCGGTGCAGTCGACGCATTAGGCCGAGTGGCTTTGCATGGATCGGTTCATCGTTCAAGAACCTCTGCAAGTCATCTGCCAATTCCTTGGCGTTCGGATAGCGGCGTGCAGGGTCTGTTTCCAAGCACTTCATGCATATCGTGTTCAGCGCATGAGGCACTCGATGATGCATTGAACGGGGAGGGACGATATCGTGCTCACGGATTCGATGGATAAGGGTGAGGAGCCCTTCCGACTCTGCGGCGATGGGAGGTCGCCCCGTTAATCCTCGATACAAGACTGCCCCCAGTCCATAGACGTCGACTGCCCGCGTTGCTTGGTTGGAATGGCCCAATGCCAACTCGGGTGCCATGTAGCCGGGTGTTCCAATCACGTCCCCGGCGGACGTCGCGGACGAGTCGCGTTCCAGGTACTTTGCAAGTCCGAAGTCGGTGATCCATGAACGTCCCGAGGCGTGCTCGACAAGAATGTTGGATGGTTTGATATCTCGGTGAATGATGCCTCGCTCGTGGGCGACCGCCACTGCGCGAGAAATCGTGATCAACTGCCTCAAAAAATCAGGCATCGCGACGGCGTTCTTCTGAAGCAGTACTTCCAGATTCTCCCCTTCGATATATTTCATCGCAATGTACGGTTCGCCTTGAACATCACCGTACTCGTAAACCGGAACCACCGCTTCGCTATCCAATTGCGAAGCCGCTTCCGCCTCGACAAAAAAACGATCAATGTCAGTTGCCGATGCAAAGGTACCGCGTCGAATCATCTTAATCGCTACCCAGCGGTTGGGACGGCGTTGTTTCGCTTTGTAGACGACTCCCATTCCCCCGCGAGCGATCTCCTCGTGGATCTCAAAATTGTTGAACGAAGGAGCGGATGTCGAATGCGGTGGAGTCGGCGAAGAAGGGGCAGCAATCGTTTCAGGAAGCGACGTGACGCTTGTGTCTTTGGGACTCGTTCGCTCATTCCATTCGGCATCCGCACGTAGCATGCCGAGAACCATGGATCGGACGGATTCATCGTGATGCACCTGGTTCATGACCCATGCCTCACGCTTGGATTCATGTTCAATCTCAAGCGATGCTAAGAAGAGTTGCTGAGCCTGCTCGTAGGCGTCTCGATCTGGATTCGACGTGGACTCGCTCATGTTCAGGATTCCGCGTCCCATTGCGTGGCGAGCCATGCGCGGGCTACCCGCCAGTCATTCTTGACGGTGGCGACCGATACACCCAAGGCTTCCGCCGTTTCATTCAGGTCCAAACCAGCGAAATAGCGAAGCTCGACGACTCGAGCATGGCGTTCATTAAGCTGTGACAAGCGAGAGAGAACATCATCCAACGCGAGCAACTCCAACGGATCTGCTTCAGGAAGGGCTAATCCCCCTTCGTCAAGAATCTGCTTCTTGGCCTTGCCCCCTCGCTTTCCCGCAGTTCGCTTTCTGGCATGATCGATGAGAATGCGTCGCATCTGATTGGCGGCAATCGCAAAAAAATGAGCCTTGTCCTTCCACTCTACGCGCGATTGGCCGATCATCCGAAGAAAGGCTTCATTGACCAAGGCCGTAGGTTGCAAGGTATGACCTGCGTTCTCATCGCGCATGCGTTTCGACGCGATCCCCTTCAACTCATCGTAGACGTGAGTCATCAGTCGATCGATGCACTCCCGATCGCCTTGGGAGACCCCAGCGAGCAGTCGAAGCGTTTCGTCGGACATGAGCGCGGATCCTCGATCCTTGGAAAAAACCTCTATAACATTCGCGATCCCGATTGTACTCGCCTCCATACCGATCGACAGGCGCTCCGAAAAAAGAGAGGAATTTGCATAATCGATTAGCTCTCATCGAGGATTCCTACGCGTGGATGATTGCAACCCTTGATCTCCCCAGTCCGCGATAAGGAATCCGATGATGTTGTTCCGCTCCAAGTTCACCCTGTCCGATGCCGCTGAAACCTTTGTGTTGGTGACGTTTTTGGGGGTGATTCTGTGCTTTCCATCGCTCATGGAGTCCGGACTGGAAGTCATCGGACGCCAGTTCGATCGCTTCCAGAAATTTTCTAACGAAGTGTCCATCCAACTTGAAGTCGTTGCAAATCGACTGATTCGGTAGATCGCGACCAAGTTTGTGACAGGAGACCGGAAGATGACTGATTGCAATCCGTATGAGACCCCATCACTCACTTATGAAGTACGCCCAGACGCGAATTTGCAGGACGTAGTTCGACGCATTGTGTGGAGTGCAGGGTGCTTTGCGATCGGTGCCGGACTGAGTTGGGGCCTGCCGATTCTGCTGATCTACTTAGGACTTTGGAACGGTGGCAGCGGCCAGGGAGCCTTAGCCGGGTTATTCGTTCTGTACATGAGCGGTTTTGCGAGCATCCTGTCGGGGTTCGTAGGATTCGTATCCGGTGCCTTTCGCCCAGGAAGGTACGCCATCCTGGCGACCCTTGTCTGTCTGGTCCTGACCGACTTCATTGCTCTGGTGTATGTGTACACAGGCAATGATGATTTTGTTCTTCTCTATCTTGTATCCGCCATTGCGAAGGTCACTGGGATGTTTGTGTTTGTACCTAAAAATGCGATGTGGCTGAATTGCCTGGTCATAACAACCGGAATCACTTTGTTTCTATGCATCGCGGTTTGGCTTGCGCGGTAGCACCTGCTGCACCCTGCTTCATTTCGATCCTACTCATTGAAACGAAAGACCCTACTACCATGCAATTTACCACAAGGCATCTTATCGGAGTGACGGTACTCACAGCACTCCTGTGTACTGCGATCATGATCCTCGTATCGCTTGGATTTCCAGTCGAAATAGCCTTGTTGCTATGCCTGTTCGTCACGATGTTTTCGGTGTTTTCCTGGATGTGGATATCGGCGATGCAGTACCGAGCCATCCGATGGTCTCTGTGTTTAGGGGCCATGTCGGGAATCGCAGGAGCCTTTGTTCCTACGGCCGGAGTGATTTTTCTCATGATGGCCAGCGGCCATGCACAGATGGGAGGGATCATCGCGATGTTACTCGCCGGGTATTTCGTCGGGGCAATCATCTACGGGATGACTTTCACAACCGAGATGTCGATGGCGTACCCGTTCCGATCCACCTACAGCGACAAGCATCAGGAGCCCGGGCGATCCTCATGAATGCGCGATATAGCCTCCGATCGATTTTCTTCTTTCTGATCGCAACGGCCATGCTGTTGTCTTTGTTCATCATCGTTCCGTCGTTGACGGGATTCGACATCGAGTCATCACGTCGATTCCTGTTCGCGGGACTTTTGGGAGGAGCGTTTGCAGGAGCGTGTTCGGCTCTTGTGCGCGAGCACTTTCTATCGGCCAGGTTTGCTTTGCGAGTACTCATCGCCGTGCTGTTCGGGACCTCCCTCAGTTACGGGATTCTGGTCCTTCATTGCAAACAGTATGAGAGGGTGGGGAGTTGGCCGGGCATGGCGGCCATTTTCCTTCTGCCAGCGACTGCCTTTGTTTCAGCATTATGCGCGTCGATTGTTTGTTTATCTGTCCCGAAAGCATGGGTGTCGGCTTTGGAATCCACGTTCTTCCAGCCTGCCCCTCGAATCCCGCACTCAATGGAACCCATTACCGATGAGACACGACCGGCGCGATCACCGACCATATCGTTTGGGGTCGCATGGATTGTGATTGCCCTCGGTTCGCTGATACCCTGCTTGTTTCTCGACTCTTGGTACCGAGTATTCGCCTTCGTCATTCCAGTCTTTGGACCGATCATGCTCGCCTCGGCGCCGATGTGGTTATGCCGAACGGCATCAGCCCAAAGAGTCTTTCTCGTTGCGACGATTGCTTATGCGATGTGGTTGCTGTATCTGTTTGTATTGACACCCGCTCGATCTCTGTCGGATCCGTACTACTCCGTAGGTGTTGCAGCGGTGATCTACGTTGTAGCAATC
>JALOQW010000108.1 GCA_025459275.1 Pirellula sp. | reverse complement strand
GCGGAATACCATCTGCCCAAAGCGATCGCGGCCGCCAATCAACTATCGGCTATCGATCCCAAGATCCACCTCGAGCCAAGAGTTTGCGATGTGACCCATCGCAACGCGGCCGAGTTGCTCAGTGGTGTCGACATTGTGCTCGATGGTACGGACAACTTCGAAGCCAGATACTTGATCAATGACGTTTGTGTGTCGATCGGGATTCCATGGGTTCACGCAGGGATCCTCGGCGCATCAGGACAAGCCATGTTGGTGGAACCGGGCAAAACCGCCTGCTTCCGATGCCTATTGCCTGATGTGCCACCGATCGAGAGCATGCAGACGTGTGACAGTGTTGGAGTCCTCGGACCTGCCGTCGGGGTTATCGCAAGTTGGCAAGCGTTCCTGGCAATGAAATGGATCGTTTCAGGAGCGGAATCACCATCGAGTGCAGAATCGCTGACGAGTCGCCTGACCGTCTTTGATCTTTGGACGGGCGATATCAGAAACGTAACCCTGAATCGATTGTCCGACTGTCCGACGTGTGTTCAGAAGAAATTCGAATTCTTGAATGGAACAGATGCCAGCGACGCAAAGGTATTGTGCGGAAAGAACGCTGTTCAAATTCACGTTCCCGCGGGCCGACAGGTTGATTTGCCGGTGTTAGCCGAAAGGCTTCGGAAGAGCGGGACTGTCATCGAAACACCATTCTTGATCCGCTTTGCGGTCGATGATTACAACATTACCGTCTTTACCGACGGGAGAGGAATCGTCCACGGCACAGAAAACCCTGAAGAGGCGAGAAAAATTTACGTTCGCTGGATCGGCGGCTAGTTGAATTTTGGTATCGTATTTGGATCTTGTCCGTGGCGCGTGCTTGGTCGCGCCGCGATTAATCTCAGGCTAGGAAGATCCATCAACTCATTATGCGGTACGCGTTTCGACTCGCAGAATTGCTCGGCCACACTCCGGATCGTCGCAAACGTCCGGGCACGATCAAGGCAATCGTAGAGTACACAGGGTTGGACCGCCATCAGGTTGCAGCACTGCTCAAGAACGAGGCCAAATACATCCCGCTGGAAGCTCTATCACGGCTATGCGACTACTTGATCGAGCATGGCCACGCGCGCGCAGAAGAGCTTCCTGGGGCGTTGTTCGCAGTGACTCCAGAGAATTTTTGGGAGCTGCTTGCACGACGGGCCCGTCTGGAAGTTTGCGTGGGAGTTCGCAAGCCACCAGATCACGACACCGCTGATACCGCTTGGATCGTTGCCTCGGACAGCGTGCTGGCTGGTGAAGTGCTCAACGGCGTTTCCACGCTTGGAGGGACAGCCAAGGCCCTTTCTGGAAAACGAAGTGGTGGTAAAGAGATTCCCCACATCGAACACTTGAGGCAATCCTTGGTTTGGAGTCCCGGTACGATGACTCCGGAGCAAGTCCAATCAAGAGCCGAGGCGGTCTATCAGGACTTTGCTGAGATCAACGGGGACAAGGCTCTGGTGTGTCTCGGATCGGTCAAAAGCAATCCGGCGGTTGAGCTGGTTTTGGGGAATGCATTCTCATGCTCTCCCTTTGTCTCCCAGGATGATGTGGCGAAAGCATCCGATCGCTCCGTACCGTTCTTTCTCCGATATCGCGATCGCGATCCTCATCCTCCTGCATGTTCTGCCGGTCTTCGTTTGAGCAAGTCCGACAAGTGCGACGAACCCGGGTTGTATTATGAACAAGCCGACGGCACGTGGGCATTTGCAGGAGGGTCGTCCAATGGCAAAGACGCCGCGTTGGTGTTCTACATCTTCCGCGAATCCCTTGGTCGTTTGGACATGGTCCTAAGTGGATTTTCAGGACGAGCCACTCGATTGCTTGCCAGGACCTTGGCTCATCGCGCTGAGGACTTCTGGCCGCCGGTGTTCCATGAAAACTATTTGCAAGTTGGAGCATACATCGTTCAGTATCAGGCATCAGAGGAAGCAGACGATCCGACCGATATCCTCTCGACCGATATGATGGCCAATGCAAATGTGATCCCGATTCCGGTGGAGGCAATCGCGAAACGACTGGGCAAGGGTTCCCATCTGGTCCAATGAGCGTACAGCCTCACGAAGGTGCGATTCATTCAGGTCAACCATCGCAAGCCAATACGAGAACCTCGCCGATGGAACCTTCGCCGATGGATGCTTCATGCAAGGACGATTCCCCCGTTGATCTCAACGTGAGTTTGGGGCGACTGCGGTTGAAGAATCCGATCTTGGTCGCCAGCGGAACGTTTGGTTACGCCAAGGAAATGGCGGATATTGTTGACTTGCCCCGCTTGGGTGGCATCGTCCCCAAGACCATCACCCGTCAACCTCGGCCGGGGAATGCTCCTTGGCGCACCGTGGAGACAGCGGCCGGGTTGTTGAATGCGATCGGGCTTGATAACGATGGTATCGACTATTTTGTCGAGAGCCATTGGCCGTATCTGAAGGAGCTCAGGGCAGACATCATTGTCAGTATAGCCGGCAAGTCCGAGCAGGATTTTGTTTACCTGGCTGAACGGCTTGCTCCTTTGGGACTGTTCGCAATGGAACTGAATGTGTCTTGCCCAAACGTATCCGGAGGTATCGATTTCGGTACTGACCCAAACGCATGCTTTCGAGTGGTCTCCGGCGTTCGCAAGGCGATCGACTGCCCAATCCTAACCAAGCTAACCCCCAACGTGACGAGCATTGCGACCGTTGCCAAGGCAGCTCACGAAGCTGGGACCGATGCGGTAACGTGCATCAATACGGTCTTGGGGATGGCTATCGATTGGCGCAAACAGAAACCGATGCTCGCAAATATTGTTGGCGGACTGAGCGGTCCCGCAATCAAGCCCATTGCGCTCCGTTGTGTCTACCAAGTTGCCAAGCATGTATCCGTCCCGATCGTAGGGGTCGGTGGTGTTGCGACACTGGATGACGTCATGGAATTCCTAGTGGCGGGTGCCTCCGCAGTCCAGATCGGTACGGCGAATTACTATGATCCTCTTGCCTCGATGCGCATCCTAGATGCGCTTCCAGACGCCGTTCGGCAACTAGGCAAACATCGAGTGCAAGATGTCGTTGGGACCTTGCAAACCACCTCTCACTAGATTTTCGATTGCATTATGCGTGTGTTGAGCGGCATTCAGCCTACCGGTAGATTCCATTGGGGCAACTATTTTGGGGCCATCAAGCAGTACATCGAATTGCAGTACGATAACGATGGCTTTTACTTCATTGCCGATCTTCACGCACTGACAACCGTTCGGGATCCCAAGCTTCTTCGAGAGAACGTACGTGACGCGGCCTTGGATCTGTTGGCACTCGGATTGGATCCTTCGAGAGCCACGCTGTTTGTCCAGTCGCATGTTCCAGAGGTCTCGGAGTTGTACTGGCTATTGATGACTGGCGCACCGATGGGATTGCTCGAACGTTGCGTAGCATTCAAAGACAAGGCCGCTCGGGGAATCAAAGCGGATGCAGGTTTGTTTACCTATCCCGTCCTGATGGCAGCGGACATCCTTGCGTACGACTCCCAATGGGTCCCAGTGGGAGAGGATCAAATTCAGCATATCGAGGTATGTCGCGACTTGGCTGGCAGCTTCAATCACCATTATGGAGAGACATTCGTTCTTCCTACGGCAAGGGTTCTGCAGGAGACCGCGAAGGTCCCCGGCACGGACGGGCAAAAGATGAGCAAAAGCTACGACAACACCTTGGCGCTCTTTGAAGAGCCCAAGGACTTGCGAAAAAAGATCATGCGCATCAGCACAGATTCAAGGCCCATGGAAGACGCGAAAGATCCTGATAACGACCACCTCTATCAACTCTACTCTCTGTTTGCCACCGATGAGCAGCGAGAAGAGGTTCGCGCCATGTATCTAAGAGGTGGATTTGGCTACGGCGAGATCAAAAAGCGACTGGCCGATGCAGCCGATGCTTTCCTCAATCCATTCCGAATGAAGCGGCAAGAATTGGCTGCAGACGACCGCGTGGTTGCCAACGCCCTTGAAAGCGGAGCCAAGCGAGCCCGCGAGGTTGCCTCGGATGTTCTTCGGCGTGCGCAATCGGCATGTGGGTTACGGAGTTGATGACTCCTAACAGCTGGACGCACTCATGAAACTGAAGAGCTCGCCGGAAGACTTTTGTGTTGAGGAGTTAACGGATCTTCGAGTCGGCAGAGGCTCGCATGCGCTGTATCGATTGACCAAACGGGGTATTGGGACACCCGAAGCGATCCAAGAGGTCCTGCATCGATGGAATTTGCCCCGTCAGAAGATCTCGTACGGCGGGTTGAAGGATCGGCATGCCCTCACGAGTCAACATGTCTCGATCCAGGGGGGGCCACGTACTTCCATCGAAGAGCGATCTTTCAGCCTTGAGTATCTTGGCCAGGTGCCACGCCCTTTTTCTGCGTCAGATATCCGAAGCAATCGTTTTCGCATTCGGCTACGGGCGATCCGCGATTCGTTCAAGCAGGACTACGATGCGAGGCTCCATCAGTCGCGGACGCATGGTCTGGTCAATTATTTTGATGATCAACGGTTCGGCTCGATTGGTATCTCGGGCGACTTGATCGGGGAAGCCTGGTGCAAAGGGAACTATGAACGGGCGCTGTACCTTGCAATGGCCGAACAGAACCCACACGATCGACCTCGTGAGAAGATTCAGAAGGAGATTCTGCGAGAATGGTGGGGGCAATGGGGGATGTGCAAAGATCGCCTCGACCGTTCTCACCGACGCAGCGTGGTGACTTATTTGGTCGACCATCCAACCGATTTCAAGCGAGCCCTAGCCCTCATCCGTCAGGACCTTCGTGGAATTTATGCGGCGGCTTTTCAGAGCTGGGTCTGGAATCGTTGGTTGTCGCGATTGATTCAAGATCGATTTTCGACAGAGCATTTGGTTTGGATGGAATCGAGAAGCGGCGCATTAGCGATACCATCGGGATTAGTGGGGGACAGCGAACGCGTCTGGGATGGGTTGGTTGCTATGGATCTGCCACTTCCCTCGGCCCGTATCCATCAATGGCCTACGGGGACGGAGGAGGCCTTGGCGGCCGTCCTACAGGATCTGACGATGACCGTTCGCGAGATGCGATTCAAGTATCCTCGGGACACTTTCTTTTCAAAAGGATCGAGGTCAATTCGATTGATGCCGATGGATTTGGAGTCCCACTGGGAGACGAGTACCGATCGCACCGGATACAGCGATTGGAGCATGTCATTCACACTTCCCCGTGGTGCCTACGCGACCATGGCGATTCGACAGTGGACCTTGGAACACAACATCCCAGATCTATCGGATGATGGGGAGTCGAGCGACGAAGCCGAAGAGGAACCGGACCATGTTTGAAGGAGTCATTTTTGATCTCGACGGCACGCTTCTCGACTCTCTGGAGGACATTGCTAATGCAGCCAACGAAGTACTAGCCGAGTTCGGTAGAGAACCTCAACCTGTGGATCGCTACCGTACCTTGGTTGGGGACGGGGTGGCTGTCCTGATGGAACGGCTGATGCCAGAGACGTCGCAGGACATCGCGATGCGCAAGGCATGCATGGATAGTTTCAGTCGTCATTACGAGCAACATTGGAATAAGAGATCCAAGCCCTACGAGGGGATCATGGATTTATTGAATTCCTTGTCGTCGCGAGCGTTTCCGATGGCAGTACTGTCCAACAAACCGGAAGCGTTTACGAAGCGATGCGTTTCATGGTTCTTCCCCGAGGTCTCTTTTTCCGTCGTTGTAGGGCATTCGGAGCGGTTTCCCAAGAAACCCGATCCGGCGAGCTCGCAATGGATCGCGCAAACTCTGGGAATCAGTGCGGGTTGTATCGCATATGTGGGTGATACGAACACCGACATGAAAACTGCGGTTGAAGCAGGCTTTTTTGCGATGGGTGTGTCATGGGGATTTCGCACACGGGACGAGCTGATCGACAGCGGAGCCCGCGTTGTTTTTGATCATCCGGCGGAACTGCTATCCGCCTTGGTCACGAACTGAATCCGCGAAATCGGTTCATCGTACCTCGGGACGATTTTCGAGGTAGGTTTGTCGATGAATTCAACGGTCCGGTCCAGGATTGCCTTACACTCATCAAAAGGTGCACAAGTCAATGAATATGATTCAGCGCACTGAGCAATCGAAGCAAGAAGAATTCGAGAATATCAAGCGGCGCATCCATCAACGATTGGTTGACAAACTTGATCTGTCCCGCGTCGGGGACCTCAAGGGTGAGTCGTTTCGCCGCGAAATCCGACTGGTCGTCGAGCACCTGTGCGACAGCGAAAACACCTACCTGAACCGAAGTGAGCGTGACCGAGTCGTTGAGGAGGTGCTGGATGAGACCTTGGGGCTCGGGCCTCTGGAGTTTCTGCTCAAGGATCCTTCGATCAGTGACATTCTGATCAACGGGCCAAAGAACATCTACGTGGAACGTCGAGGTAAGCTCGAAAAGACCGATGTCGAGTTCCGTGACAATCGCCACTTGATGCAGATTATCGACCGTATCGTTTCACGCGTTGGAAGACGCGTGGACGAAACCTGTCCGATGGTCGACGCGCGGCTCGAAGACGGTTCGCGTGTGAATGCGATCATCCCACCGCTGGCCCTTGACGGAGCGGCGGTTTCGATTCGTCGCTTTGGATCGACCCCACTGAAACTCGAAGGGCTGCTGAATTTCAAAGCGTTCACGCCGGAGATGGTAATGCTCCTCGAAGGGTGCATCAAAGCCCGTTTGAACGTCATCATCAGTGGTGGTACCGGTTCCGGGAAGACAACGCTGCTCAACACGCTGAGCAGCTTTATTCAGAACGATCAGCGCGTGATCACGATCGAAGACGCTGCGGAATTGCAATTGCAGCAAGAGCATGTCGTGCGTTTAGAGACGCGCCCACCGAACATTGAAGGAACTGGTGCGGTGACAGCAACGGACCTCGTTCGGAACGCCCTTCGAATGCGACCGGAACGAATCATTATCGGAGAGTGTCGTGGCCCAGAAACGCTGGACATGCTGCAGGCTATGAATACCGGCCACGATGGATCCATGACCACGGTTCACTCCAACTCGCCGCGTGACGCGATCGCTCGATTGGAAACGCTCGTCATGATGGCTGGCTTTGAATTGCCGGTGAAGGCGATTCGCCAGCAAATCTCGGGTGCCGTCGATGTCATTATTCAAGCCAATCGTTTGCAAGGTGGCCCGCGTCGGGTACTCAATATCACTGAAGTGCAGGGGCTCGAACAGGACACCGTTGTCTTGCAGGACATTTACCGATTTGTGCAAGAAGGGGTCGATGAAAACGGGAAAGCCTTCGGTTACTTTGAAGCAACTGGGGTCCGTCCGAGTTTCATGCCCAGACTCGAGGCCGCCGGAGTGCGATTGCCTGCGAGCGCGTTCCGCCAACGAATCATGATGAGGGCGTAATTACCGTGATGACTTTCATCATTGCATTAACGGTTGGTATCGGCGTGGCAGCATTGATGGGGGCTGCCTTGCTGACATTGCGCGGCGAGGAGAACCAACTCGTTGAAGCGCGGCTTTCAACATTAACCGACTACACCAGGGGTGGCGGCGGGACGGCAACACCCGAGAATACGATTATTCGGGGGGCCTTACAAACCACATCAACCGGATTCGAGAAGTGGCTGACCAGCAAGTTCGACGTACAAGGCTTGTTGGATCTCGCGGACTCGAAGCTGTCGGTTGAGAAGTTCGCATTGATTTGCGTGGCATTCGGAGGAGTCGCAGCCATCGGTTGCTTGATGGCTCCTATTTCGCCACTTTGTGCTCCAATTGCTGGAGCCATCATGCTCTATGTTCCTATCTTCTTCATGAAGTTTCGGGGCAAAAAGCGCATTAGCAAGTTCAACGCCCAGTTGCCCGAGGCGTTGGAAATGCTCAGCCGATCGCTTCGTGCGGGACACTCGTTGGGCGCAGGATTTGGGTTGATCGCACAGGAGATGGCCGATCCCTTGGCTCGCGAGTTCGGGCGCTGTTTTGAGGAACAGAACCTCGGGGTGTCGCTGGAGCAATCGCTCGAGTCGTTGTCCAAACGCATCCCGAACCTGGATCTTCGCTTCTTCGCAACCGCAGTGATTTTGCAGAGGCAAACTGGGGGCGACCTTGCAGAAATCCTTGAGAAGATTGGAAAGCTGATTCGTTCACGATTCCGGCTTGCTGGGCAGATTCAGGCCCTGACGGGTGAAGGACGCCTGTCAGGCATCGTACTCCTCGCACTGCCCCCGGGATTGTTCATGATGATGCTGTTCATCAATCGTGAGTACATCATGAAGTTGTTCACCGACCCGATGGGTCAGTGGATGTTGGGTGGGGCGATAGCCATGCAGCTCGCTGGTGCATGGGTGATCAAGAAGATTATCGATATCAAGGTGTGATGCCGACCATGGACATTATCTCAACCGTTTGCCCAGATCTGCTGTTGGCTGCCTACTCGTCCCGCATCGATATGGCTTATGTCGTCCCGGTTGTTGTATTCCTGGGAGTCATCGCTCTGTTTTGGTTCCTCTTGGATATCTTTTCCAAGGATCAGCGTGCCAACGCCGAGATGCGCCTGGATGCTCTTAACGACAAGCTCCGAGGTAACGCGACAGCTCGCAAGGAAGGAAAAGCAGAACTTCTCAATAAGGCCCTGGAGAAAGCGTCCCCGAGCCTGGCCAAGCATCTTCAGCCGCAAACAGTTGAAGAGCAGAGCAAGCTGAGGCAGCGGCTATCTGAGGCTGGATATCGATCCGAAGAAGCCGCGAACATGTTCCTTGCCATCAAAGTTATCGCCGCCTTGATCGGCTTGGTACTCGGTGGTGGCATCGGACTGATAACGGGTGGCTTCTCGTACAACGTGTTGCTTCGAGCATTGCTCGGGGGAGGGATTGGGTTTTACCTCCCCGAGTTGATTCTCAACTCGCTGGGATCAAAACGTAAGAAGCAGATCACGTTGGCCCTTCCTGACTGTCTCGATCTTCTGGTGGTCAGTGTCGAAGCAGGGCTCGGCTTGGATCAAGGTATTCGAAAGGTTTCGGAGGAAATGAAATCCACGTACCCTGTAATCACCGAAGAGCTACAGCTGAGTACACTTCAATTGCAGATGGGAAAGCCCCGGGCCAACGTTTTGCAAGACCTTGGGGCGCGTACCGGAGTCGATGACCTCCGGACATTGGCTTCTCTTCTGATTCAGGCGGACAAATTCGGATCCGGGGTTGCTCAAGCCTTGCGCGTCCAAAGCGAGTCCATGAGAACGAAGCGTCAGCAGATCGCCGAGGAAAAAGCCGCGAAAACGGCGGTCAAACTGATTTTCCCGTTGGTCGTGTTCATTTTCCCGGGTGTGTTTGTGGTACTCGTGGGACCCGCGGCCATCCAAATGGCGCGCGAGATGTTTCCAGCGATGCAAGGTGGGCGATAGAGATATGCGTGCCGGAAGCCGGCGCGTCGCATATACTTGAATGTCCAACTCTTCTTGTAAGCCTCTCGTGCGACGGGACCGGAAATGCAAACCTCTACGATGGTTGATACGTCAACCCGACCGCGGCCGAGCCATGACTGGATCTATTGGACCCGGCTTCGCCTTCGTGGCCTCGAGCAACGCTGGCATCGTCTGGTCCACGCCTATTCCACAGGTGCAACTCAGCTACAAGCTGAATCACTCGAAGCACGTCGCGCCTTCGAAGAGACTTTGCAGTCGGTTCGGTCCAGGCATGATCTTGAGCTGCATTCGAGCATCACGGGATGGGATTCCCAGCTGGACGGAGAACTGGCCACAGCGGAACGAATGACCCTCGAATGCCTCTTGGACGAGAGGGATCAACTTGCACGATTGCAGCGCCAGCATAAGGCGCATCGATCGACGGAGATGAGCGCATTCGATCAATCCAAATCCGATCTGCGCAAAAGACTCGATATTGCTAAGCAGCAGGCCACCAAAGTACGAGAATCGGCGCGCGGCAAGATTGAGCGAGAGCTACTGGCTCTTGACCAGCGCATGCATGAGGCCCGAGAGTGGATCGGGCTCAAGTCTGGCAATCCAACCTTGGTTCATTGGACGTCGCAACTGTCTGCACAACGGGCCAACGATCTTGCCAGCCTCTCGACGTTGGATGCAGTGGCAAGTGAATTCGAGAAGATCAAGCAGAACATTGCGATTGACTTGGAAAGGCTTCAGCGGCACCCATCGTTGCGGTTGATGAATTATCCCTTGC
This sequence comes from Pirellula sp., assembly GCA_025459275.1. Taxonomy (GTDB): domain Bacteria; phylum Planctomycetota; class Planctomycetia; order Pirellulales; family Pirellulaceae; genus JBKCUI01. Next base: position 1,019 of record JALOQW010000108.1, on the reverse strand, counting down.
TTACCGGCGTTGGGCTGCTTGCGGGTTCCGCAGCGGCCTGGACAGCATATGCCATGAAAGCGCCTCCTTTGATTTGGTCTGTGATCGGTTTGTCTGCGGGGATCCTCGTTCCTGCATTCGTAGCGCTAGCCGCTTCACCCATCGTGACGCGAACCTTGAAGCGTCTGTTTCCGCCCATTGTCGATTTGGAAAAAGACGCACAATGCGCGCTGGAGCAAGGCCGTCGTTTGATCGACCAACACTACGCCTCGGAAGTTGCACGCATCGAAAGCGAGGGGAACCAGGAGTATAAAACGCTCGAGTCCGGGCATCGATCGAGGTTGCAGCAGATCGAAGATCAGTATCATCAAGACAGACGGTCCATCATCGAGCAAGCGCAGTCAAGTCGAGAGCAGATCGCCAGCGAACGCAGACGCCGTATGGTAACCATCGATGATCAGGGAAGAGGTCTCCTTGAGGCATTGAAGAAGAATCAGTTCGAGCATCTGAGCGAAATCGATCGTCAGCAAGCGGATCGGCTCTCGGAATTGCAAAGAGATTTTGAGCAATCGCAGGCGCGAACCAATCAACGTTGGGAGCGAGGTGTGCAGACCGTCATCGAGCGAGTTACTGAACAATCCGCCTTGATGGAGGCGAAGTACCCTGGATGGGACAGCGACGAGATGCGATCAGGCGTTTGGGAGCGATCGGCTGAAAACTTGGCGTGGCCGATTGGAAGCTTTCGTGTCTCCATTCCAAATACGGATGGACCGCAATCGAACCAGTTGCATCCCTTCATCACACCACTGGAGCGGATGGATCCCGTGCCGGTATTGTTCGACTTAATGCATCATGGGAATTTGATTCTGTCAGCAGATGCCGGAGCTCAGAACGCAGCTCACGACGTCGCAACTCAAGTCCTTCTTCGGGCGATAACGTCGCTTCCGGCTGGTGCCATGCACGTTACGGTCATTGATCCTGAGGGACTCGGAAAGAGGTTCTCCTGGATGATGCATCTTGCCGATGTCGATCCTCAATTG
>JALOQW010000467.1 GCA_025459275.1 Pirellula sp. | reverse complement strand
GGAATGGCTCTCACTTCTTGCCTCGGCGCGCTCCAGGCCGATGCTACCGAAGTGGATGATGCATCCCCACATCACGCCGAGATCGTACTAATTTCCGATCTCGCAGAAGGTTCGGAAATCCAGTCGCTGGCCGATAGCCAATGGCCCGAAGATACGGTGGTTCGCATGATCCGAGCCACGCCAACATCACCAGGGAATGCCTACTTCTCGGTGCTTGAATCCGCGAGTTCCTCGGCGGAAATCTCGAACAAGTCGAGAGAATTGCGGGTTCGGGTTTCGAATGCCAAGAGTTCGAAAAACGAAGACTTCACGCTGGTTTGGTTGGATCGCGAAAACAAACCTGTCGACTCGTCCGCGATTCCATTCACAGTGGCTGCTGGGTCGCATCGAGTCGTCAAACTAGCCGCCCCCCCGGAGGATGCAACGGCAATCGAATTGGCAGGGGATGACGCCCCATTCGACAACCGTAGGTACTGGATCGTTGCCCCCCCAGAACGAAAGAGTATCTTCGTCATCGAGGAGAAAGCCCGAGCACCCGAAGAATCCCTTGCTTACTTCCTGGAACTCCTGTCGTTCGAGGAGTCGCAGTATCAAATCGATGTGCAGCGGCATGAACCTGGCTCACCCTGGTACTCGGATCAAGACACACCACCGGCGTGGGTTGTGCTATCCCACTCGGCAACCATGAGTGACGCTGATCACTGTCGCAACGTTCTCGATGCAGGAGGCTACGTGACGCTCGTTCTGGACGGCGACGCAGATAAAACTGCCTCCGACGGAACCAAAATAGGCGAGCAAATGAAAAACATCACAAGTCGATGCACCGAAGTAGAGATCGGGAGCATTTCCGAAGGGAGACCGAGTGAGTTTGCAATACTGGAACGATTCGATTTTGGACATCCAGTTCTTGCGCCCCTGGCCGATCCACAGTTCAATGATTTTTCCCGCATTCGATTTTGGCAACACCGTCGAGTGGAAACAGCAGACCTCGAAGGATGGCGAGTCTTGGCGTGGTTTGGTGACGATGCACCCGCCATGCTGGAGCGTTCTGTTGGTCAAGGCCAGTTCCTCTTGATGACCTTCGGCTGGCAGCCGACGCAAAGCCAACTGGCGTTGTCGAGCAAGTTCGTACCTATGATGGCCGGGATCGTTGCGCGTGCCATGCCGAATCCACCCGATCCGCAGGATGGAATGATCGGCGACGGCCCCTACACGGAACCCGGAATCTATCCTATCGCGGATGCAAAGGCGATGGATAAACGAGTCGCCGTTAATGTGCCATCCAACGAGAGCCTCACCGAACCGATGGATTCTTCGCAACTGAGTCGCTTTGGAGTGCGGCTCGCATCGGACATCCCGCCCGAGCCGGTGGCAAATCAACAACGACGCAAGATGATGGCCGTGGAATTGGAATCTCGGCAATCATGGTGGTGGTGGCTGGTCAGTGCTTGCCTGGTCGCGGTAGGACTGGAATCCATGTTATGCTGGGGACGTTCCGACAGATAGGTAAAACGATGGATCCGCAGATCGAATACTTACTAACCAAGGTGGTCAAGCGTTACCGCAGTCAGCGATGGGCTTGGTTGCTTGCAATTTTTTGGTTGTCGGTGGCTGGAGCCGTTCTTGCAGGTTGGATTCCCTTGCCGAGAGACCTCGCTTTCGATGGTCGCAACCATGCCATGCCGATCGCAATCCTTGCGGGCATCTTTCTCCTGCTGTGGGTTGCTTGCCGACTCGCATATCGAGATTTGAATGCGGCTGCGCGTCACGTCGAGAGTGCGTTCCCGACGCTGGAACAGAAGCTCTTGACCAGCACCACTCCATCGGTCCATGCATCCCCCTATTTCCGTCGTCGCCTGGTTCAGGATGTTGTCCGTCACGCTCAAGCGTTTGACTGGACCAAGACCGTGGCTCCCTTCCGTTTTTGGACTGCTTGGGGAGCGCAGTGGCTGGCTTTGGTCGGACTCATTGCAGCGATTGCTTTTACATGGTCGTCCAATAGCGACGGCGTTATGCCGTACCACTCCGTGGAAACGGTGTTGCGCGATCCAAACGCGTGGCTGGTGGAACCAGGCGATACGGAGATTGAACGTGGCAGTGACTTGGTCATCACTTTCCGCTTGGCCCATCCGGATTCTAGCGACGCGTTAGTCGAGCCGAATGTATGGATCCAAACGGCAACCACTCCATCCAAGTTGACGATGTCAAGAGCTCTGAACGATGCGACTTATGGAACTTCCATCCGCCGCGTCGATGCTCCATTGGATTATCGAGTTGAAGCAGCCGGGCGTACCAGTCGAACGTACCACGTCGATGTTTTCGAATATCCGGCCTTGGTACGCAGTGACGCCGAAATCCAGCCTCCGTCGTATACGATGCAACCGGAGAAGCGGATTGAAGACACTCGCAAAGTCACGGTAGCCGAAGGATCAGAGTTGACCTGGATCTGCAAACTCAACAAACCGGTCCCTCTCGCTGAATTGATCGACGAACGGGGAGACGCGACACCACTCGTGCAAGAAGCTGATGACCCGACACTCTACCGAGTCTCGATTACCATGGTCCAGTCCAAGCGTTGGAAACTACGACTTGTCGATGAAGAAGGTCGTTCCGCGAAGTTCGACGAACAATTCTCTGCTCGCGTACTCCCCAACAATCCGCCCGCCATCCAAGTTGCGAGGCCCGCCGATCAGCGGGTTTCGGCACTTCAAGAAATCGAACTCGAGGCCACCGTTACGGACGATTACTCCGTGAGGAAAACAGGGGTGACGTACGCGCTCTCAGGGCAGGACAACATCGATGTGACTCTGTGGGAGTCTTCAGAGATATCGCCAGCGAGTCGGAAGCAAGTCGTTGCACACACCATCTTCTTAGAAGACATGAATGCCAAGCCAGATCAACTCCTGTCGTACTACTTCTGGATGGAAGACTTGGATCGAGATGGGGAGGTGCGACGCGTCGAAGGGGACATGTTTTTTGCCGAGGTCAGACCGTTCGAGGAACTGTTTCGGCCAGGAGACTCCAATGCATCGAGTCCCTCTTCAAGTCAAAATCAAGGCTCCCAAGCCGCAGGAATGGCTGAAGAACTGGCAGAGTTGCAACGAAAAATCATGTCAGGCACTTGGAATACGACGCGCGATCTTGCCAAAGCGAATCCCAACAAGTCGCGAACAGACATCGAGACGTTGATCGAGTCGCAACAGCAAGCCCGATTGCAATCGGAAGAACTATCGGAGTCGATCGAAAGTGAAGCCTCGGTCGCCATCTTGCAGGAAGTTCAAGAGGCGATGGATCAAGCCACCGAGAGTCTAGAAAATGCAGCCGTAGACCCATCGACCGATTCCCTGCGACAAGCATTTCGAGCCGAACGTTCCGCCTATGAGGGGCTCCTTCGCCTTCGATCCCGAGAGTTCGAGATCAATCAATCTCAACAGTCCCAATCTCAGAGTCGGTCGCAGTCCTCGAGCCAACGGCAACGCCAGCAGCAACTTGAACAACTGAAGCTGGAAGACGATCCCAGTCGATACGAATCGGAGAGCAAGCCGGATACGCCGGACGAAGCCGCTCAACGCGAGATGCGTCAAGTCATGAATCGTCTCGATGAACTGGCACGTCGCCAGCAGGATCTCAATGAGCAACTTCGTGAACTAGACCTTGCCTTGCAAGAAGCCGAGACCGAGGAGGCGAAGAAG
>JALOQW010000107.1 GCA_025459275.1 Pirellula sp. | reverse complement strand
GCGATAGACCCTTCCTAGAGAAATGATCCGCATCGGAAGTGGTTCGGTCTCCATGACCCGGATTTGTACCGTGCTGGTTTGGCTTCGGAGCAAACGCTGTGGTGCCGTTTCGGAGTTTGGACTCGCGGCACCTGAAGCCTTGGCGGTCGCAAGGTAGAAGTTATCAAGAGGATCCCGGGCTGGATGATCGTCGGGAATGTTCAGCGCGACGAAGTTATGCCATTCGTCTTCGATTTCAGGGCCTTCGGCAACATTGAAACCGAGCCGTCCCATGATCTCTTTGAGATGTTCAATGGTTTGGGTGATCGGATGAACCACTCCAACGCGAGGGCGCAGGCCCGGCAGTGTCGGATCCGTTGCGATTCGAGTCGTCTTCGACTTGCTGGCGCTACCCAATCGGTTGCCCGCTTCGTCCAAAAGGTGTTGGAGAGCGTCGCGGACTTCATTGAATCGTTTGCCAGCCGCTGGCCGATCCTCTGGCGCAATCTGCCCCATGCCCTTCTGAACGGTCTTGAGCTCGCCACTTTTTGCTCCGGTGAACCGGACACGTAATGTCTCCAAGGCGTCCGCGGAATCCGCCGACGACAGAAGAGCTCGAGCTTCCTCGAGCATGGCATCGAGACTTTGGACGAACCGATCGAGGGACATGAGGACCGATGGCAGCCTAAGCGGCCGCTGTCTCGGTTTCGAGCGCCTTCTTGACCGCTGCGACAACGACTTCGAATCCGGCAGGATCGTGGATCGCCATTTCCGAGAGCTGTTTGCGATCGAGTTCGATATTGGCCTTGATCAAGCCGGCGATGAACTGGCTGTAACGGAGGCCGTGCAATCGCGCTGCAGCGTTGACGCGAATGATCCAGAGGCGACGGAAATCGCGACGGCGGCGTCGGCGGTCACGGTAAGCGAAACGGCCAGCTCGAACGAGATTCTCTTTCGCAGTGCGGTAGAGCCGACGACGGCCGCCTACATACCCTTCGGCCCGCTGAAACATCCGCCGTTTGGCTTGACGTCGAGCCGATCCCTTTTTTGTTCTCATGATTCTTCGATCATTGCAATGGGGCGTCTCAGGTCATCGCGAGGGCTGCGAATCGCAGCAAGTAGACTGGCAGAAAAAAACCGGTCGCGATAGTTACCACCCAAACGCCTGGTACAAAAAGTGCCAGTCAGTATCGTTGTTTGCAAACAACGGTGTTCGCAAACAACGGTGTTCTCTAGTAGCTGTTCCCGTGCAATGCATCGACGATTGCGCGGGTGTAATTTGGCTCCAGGACGCGAGTTCCGCGAAGTTTGCGGATCTTTTTCGCAGACTTGGCAATGGCCAAATGGCTCGTTCCGCATTTGCGATGCTTGACCTTGCCATTAGCGGTGACGCGAAAACGTTTTTTGGTCGATTTGTGGGTTTTTTGCTTGGTCATGGCACGGACGCTGGATGGCGAGCTGCGTTGGAAAATGTTCAGGGGGAGAAAGTGTAGCGACAACTCCCAGAGGTTCCAAGGGGAAAAACGCCTAGGTCTCAGGCGGCGCTTTGGAATTCGGTGTCGGAGGTCGCAACCGAAGGGGCTTTATGGCCCCGATCGAACCGACGACGCACCTCGTGGCGAAAGATGAGAAAAAAACGGGATAGCCAACGGTGCCTCGGAGCGCGAGGCTCAAAAACGCGTCCCAAAGGACCTGCCAGGATGGCCGGGAGCATCACCAATTCTGCGATCACGCCGGCTACCAGGATCGTCAACATCAGCCATCCAAACCGCTGCGTAGGGGTAAAAGTGCTGAAGGCGAAAACCGACAATCCAAGCCCGCTGATGCATGCCGCCTGCAGGGTGGGTGTACCGCACTGGCGGTAGGAAGCCACGATCGCCGCATTGCGATCCCGCATCGTCAAAACATTCCCTCGGAACCAGGACAAGAAGTGAATCGTATCGTCAACAGCGACTCCCAAGGCAATACTGGCCGTCATCATCGAACCGATATCGATCGCAATTCCGAGCCAGCCCATCAAGCCGAAGATGAAGATAACCGGAAGCACATTCGGAATCATCGCCACCATTCCGGCTCGGAACGATCGGGAGACGATGATCATCAAAGGAGTGATCGTCAAGAAGGACCACAGGGTGCTTTCCATGAGGCTTTGCAGAAGCGCTCGCTGCGCCTTGTAGACGATGGGAACCACGCCCGTGTAAACCGAGGATAACCAATGATTCGGGACGAGTGGATCGCTGGCTTGCAGATCGATGACTTTGTTCAAAGCCATGTCCAGCGTTCGGACCTCATTGTTGGTAAAGGCACCTGCAAGAACGATCGCGTCGTAGTCTTCAAGCTCCTGCAGTTGCACCAATGGCATCGACTTGGAATCGATGCTTGCGCGAGTCACTTTGATTCGAGCATTGGTGAGCAGGGTCGAGATCTCGTCTGCTTGAATCTTCCCAGCAGTGTAGGTTTCGCCAGAATCCTTATCGACGACACTCGGATCCCATAGGATGACCTTCTTACCAACAAACTTCAGGTCGCCGGTCCAAGCAGCGATGCGGCGAAGAATTTGGACGCGGTCGCCATGGGCTGCGATGACGGGATTAACCACTTCGCTCAGGTCATGGACAAACTTGCCATAGTCCACCCCTCGGAATGCTGCGACGCGGAGGCTGATACGCCAAAGTTCGTTGCCGGTGTTTGAATCCGTCCGAAGGAAACCCGAACGTTCGAAATCGGCACGCTTGGATTCCAAGGTCGCGTTGTAAACGCGACGCTCGACAAACTTCTGCGTGCTCGCCCCTTTGCTCGGCAGTGACGGTGCAAACGTTGCCGCAGACATACTCCGGCCTACCCATCCTAACCCTTCCTCCCCAAACCGTTGGGCAATCACTTCTTGGATCCGAAGGGTTGTTTCCATCCGTTCCAGGAACGTCAGACGTCCCAAATCTTCAAGCCTCGTTTCCGAGGGTGACTCCTCGCTCCGGGCAATACTCTCTTCGTCGAACTCCAAGACAATCTCAAGGGGAACCAACATCCCGAGGTTCTCTTCGAGCCATTTGTAATCCGTCAAAATCCTTGCTTTGGAATCGAACAACTCCAACAAATCAATGCTGGTCCGGGTCCGCGTCAATCCAATTCCCATGCCGACGCATAGGACAACACTTGCGATCGATACGGCGACATGGTTTTTGACAATGAAGCCGGAAAAGGCTCCCCACAACCGTTCACTAAGTGTTTCCGGTGCGGGTTCCGAAGGACTGTTGATCCCCTTGGGAGCCGGGACCTGAGATTTTCCGTCCGAAGAAGGAGAGTCGGGAGCCCATCGCCTGGCATATCGAAGCAAATGCAATGTCGAGGGGAGGAGAAGGAACAATACGACATTCAAAATCATCACACCCGACGCCGAATACAAACCAAACTTGCGGATCGGCACGAGTTCGCTGGCGCACAACGACATCAAGCCAAGGGCGGTCGTCAGTGAGCAAAGAATGGCAGGCTTCAAGGCATGAATGACCCCGCGTTCGGTGGCGCCATGAAGCCCATGCTGTGCAGCATCCTTGTAGTAATTGATAAAGTGGACGGCACCAGAAATCGCCAAGACATAGACCAGCGATGGCATCGATAAGACGATCGCATCGACCGTTTCTCCCGTGGCCCAGATAACGGCCAGGGCAGCTGCCGCACTGGTCACTGAGCAGAGCACGACAATCCATGTCAGTACGAGGCTTCGAAGGGACCACCAAGCCAGAAACAATCCGAGCAAACCGGACAGACCGGCCAAACGAATGAGCGTTCGCTCCCCTTCCTCATCGATCGCGATGTTATCGACAGGTGGGCCGCCTAACCGCAAATCGGCATCCTCGATCCCCGCAGCCGCAACTAGACGTCGAAGCACACCTGGCGGAATACTAGGGCGGAATACTCGGTACTGGCCATGCCCAAGGATCGGTTTCAGTTTGCTTGTTGTTGCCGGATCCAACGACACGATCACGCAGGTCTGCCGGCCGTCAGAACCGATCAACGCCCCTTTGAGTCGCTCAACCGCCTCGGGATAGGACAACGCATGTTGCCCATGCGTCAATTGCTCCAACAAAGACCGACCGGACTGAACGCCTTTGAAATACAGTTTCGCTTCAGCAGCATCTGGATTGTTTGCGGTGTCCCCCTCGGGCATCAACAAGGAACACAGCTTGGCAATTCTCGGATCATCCAATTCCGGCTTGGAAGGATCCTCACCCAGCTTGCAGCCAACCCAGCTCACCAGAATGAATTGATCCGAGGGGAAGTTCATCCGGAAACGAGTGAGTTCCCCAGTTTCCGAGTACGACTTCGGTAACCAGTCCTCCACCTTGTTGACGTTGCTCTGGATGGCGCGACCTGCACCGTAATAAGCAAAGGGAACGCAAGCCAAACCGGCGAGCAGGATCAACCAGGCCCATCGATCGTAAAAGGTTTTCTTGGCTGACTTTTCGTTCTGCACTTCGATGCCTTTGGCAGGATGCCTCGGTGAGCGTCCCAAGTCGTTGATTCGCCCGTCTTCGGAATGGCGAAAGATCCCGAGACTGGTACCGAGTTTACAAAACCATTCCCGATTCCAACAGTTTGAAAAACGCCCATCCCACCAGAAAAACCGGAGAGGCCGTCCTTTTGAGCACTCTAGGCAAAATCTGCAGGATGCATGTCACGCGACTTTCCGAACCCCCTCTCCTGAGTGCTGGCCCCGCAAAGAAGGGTTGCGTTGATTACCCATTGCTCAAGGATCGACGGAGACTCACCAAGGTATCTAGAAAAACCTCCCGTTTGCTCCATTTCGCTCCAAGCAATGAATTGCCTGCAAAAGCTTATGTTTCACACTCTCCCTCCAACCGACGGCTTTCGCTTCTGCTTAGTCTTATTGAAATCAAGTCTCAATTGCGATAAGATAAAGAGCCTCCGCTTGCATGAGCCCTATGAAGTCCGGATCCCTCCCATGATTAGCCTCTCTAATGAAATTCCTGTTCCGCTTGAGTTTCTCCCTTGCGAAGCCGAAGGGGTGATCGCGAAGATTGCCGGTTGTGATTCGAGTGTGCATCGATTGGAAGAGATGGGAATTCGATGTGGGTGTCGGATTCGGATGTTGACCCCTGGCGAACCGTGTCTTCTCGCCATTGATGGCAAACGGATGTGCTTGCGACTCGGAGAGGTTGCCGAGATTTTGGTGACCCAAGTGTCTTCATAGGCTGGCCGCTTCGATGCCGACCGACTCCAGCACTCTTTGCGGCCTCCAATCTGGGGAACGAGGCCAGATCCTTTCGGTTGAGGGTTCCGACGCGGTGGCAGCACGTCTCCTGGAAATGGGGATCCTTCCCGGCGAGGAGATTGAAATGATCGGTGCTGCTCCGATGGGGGATCCAATCGAGTTCAGTGTCTACGGGTACCGAATCAGTTTGCGGCGGTCGGAAGCGGCCCGTGTGCGGATCGAGAAGCAACCATGAGTCAGCCTTCGGCGACGGTCGCCTTGATTGGAAACCCGAATACCGGAAAGAGCAGCCTTTTCAATGCCTTATGTGGAGGCAATGCCCGCGTCGGCAATTATCCCGGCGTCACGGTGGAGCAAAAGACAGGTCGCATGACCCTCTCAGCGGCAACCGTCGAGATTGTTGACTTGCCAGGGACTTACTCGCTGGCTGCCCGATCTGCTGACGAAGCGGTTGCGGTGGACGTGCTGTCTGGAGCGATGCAAGGCATCGATCGACCGGACGCAGTGATCGTCATCGCGGATGCCACCAATCTCGAAAGGAATCTTTACCTCTTTAGTCAAGTGATCGAGCTCGGATTGCCCACCCTGTTGGTTTTGAACATGTGGGATCGAATCGCATCCACTGGAATGAAGATCGATCCAGCTTGCATTTCTGAACAATTCGGTGTACCGGTGGTTTGTACTTCCGCTTCTCAACGCAAGGGAATCGACGAGGTACGCCAGGCATTGGCTTCGATATTGACCAGCAAAATCGATCGAACCAAAGAATCGGCAGCGTTCGCATCCACCGATTCGGCTTCGTCGAACTTTCCCGAAGCGTTTCGGATGGAAACCCAAGGTCTGCTGGATTGGTTGCGAAGCAAAAACGTCACGATCGCGCAATACCAAGTCCAACGCCTGTTGATCGATGCGTCCGATGCGCACGTGCATCGAGAAATTCCGAGTCATTTGGCCTCGGAGGTCTCCCAGCAGCTTTCAGAAGCCCGTTCCAGATTGGCAAGTGCCGGAGTGAAGATTCCTCTCTTTGAAACCCAGGCTCGGTACGCCTGGATCAAGCAGAAGACGGCCGGACTGATCGAACGACCTCGCGGTCGCCCACCCACCATCAGCGATGCAGTAGACCGATGGCTCACGCACCGTTGGTTCGGTCTTCTATTTTTTGTGTTCTTGATGTTCGTAATCTTTCAGTCGATCACGTTGCTTGCCAGCTGGCCTATGGACTGGATTGAAGGGATTCAAGGATGGGTAGCATCGATGTTAGAGGGGTTTGTGGGGCCGGGCCCCTTGCGAAGCTTACTGGTCGATGGTGTTGTTGCTGGAGTGGGATCGGTGTTGATCTTTCTGCCGCAGATCGTGATTTTGTTTTTGTTCATTGGAATCTTGGAAGACTGCGGGTACATGTCGCGTGCTGCCTTTGTGATGGACAAATCCATGTCCACGATCGGCATGAGTGGCAAATCGTTTTTGCCTTTGATGTCTTCCTTCGCCTGCGCGATCCCAGGGATCATGGCGACGAGAACGATCGACAACCGCAAAGACCGGATGGTGACGCTGTTGGTGGCTCCATTGATGAGTTGCTCCGCAAGGCTCCCTGTATACGTGTTGATGGTGGCTGCCTTCGTTCCCGATATCCGATATGCGTCCGGATGGATTACCTTGCAAGGGATCGTGCTGTTTTCGATGCAGTGCCTCGGAGCCTTGGTAGCGATCCCGGTAGCTTGGATCCTGAAGCGATTCTTCTTTCGCGGTGAACCATCAACGTTCATCATGGAATTGTCTAGCTACCGATGGCCCAGCTGGCATGTCATGTTCAGCAGGGTGTGGGAACGGGTCTTGGCGTTTATCACTCGGGCCGGCACGCTGATATTCGTAACCTCGGTCTTGGTTTGGGCGGCAGCCTATTTTCCAGGGGATCATTCGACAGTCGATGAAGCGACGAGGAGACTGGAGGGATTGCAAGCAGCCGAAGTAACTGATGAACAAGCCATCGCATCCCTTGAGGAATCGATTAACTTGGGAAAAAGCCGACTGATCGACCAGAGTTTTCTCGGCATGGCGGGCCGCGCACTCGAGCCCGTGGTTCGGCCGCTGGGATGGGACGGAAAGATCGGCGTTGCTGTGTTGGCTTCCTTTCCGGCCCGTGAAGTCATCATCGCCACGCTCGGCACGATCTATGCACTTGGCAGTGAAACCGATGAAACAAGCGATGGCTTGAAGGAACAGATGCGCGCTGCCCAGTGGCCAGACGGAAAACCGGTCTTCACCCTAGCCACCGCGTTTTCGATCATGGTATTCTTTGCACTGTGCGCTCAGTGTGCGTCGACGTTGATGACGATTCAACGCGAAACCAACTCATGGCGCTGGCCAATCTTTTCATTCGTGTACATGACCACGTTGGCTTATGTTGGCGCGATGCTAACGTACAACCTGGTTCAGCGTTGGATGCTGTGACCCATCTGGAACTGAAACCAAGACCTTCGACCCACGCGACGGATTACGTTGAGTTCCGCTGGTTGATGGCTGCTCACGCTTGCGCAACTTTATGTACGCGAGTCCTTTTCTTTTGGGCTCCCTTTGCGATTGCTCATGAGTTCCCCAATGCACCGCTCTACCTTGGGTATCTCGGGCTTGTTCAAGCCATACCGGCCTTGAGCTTAGCCATCGTAGGTGGATATCTCGCAGATCGACTGGATCGCCGCAAACTTTTGCAGTGCACCTTGATTCTTCAGCTGCTGTGCGCGGTGGGAATGGCGGCTTCCTCGTTGCTGCACGGCAATGCGCTTCTTGGCGCGATCTACATTTGCATGTTCTGGCTCGGTGTCGCGCGCGGTTTTGCTGAACCAACCATGCCGAGCCTGGAAGCGCAGATCGTTCCTCGATTAGCTGCGGTTAGCGCAGCCACGTGGACGACGATCGTGTGGCATGCTTGCGCGGTGGCGGCTCCTCTGCTCGCAGGTGTTTTGATCGAAGGTTTCGGAAACGCAGGGCCCTTTGCATGTGCCATCGCGTGCGCGTGTGTCGCCGTCATGATGGTCTCTCGGATTGCACCCAAACCACATCCCGTGCGGCAGCACAAGGAATCCATCTCGGAATCGATTACTGCGGGTTGGAAGTTCGTTCTCCGACGTCAGATTTTGTGGAGCACGATGATCTTGGACCTGTTCGCAGTTTTGTTTGGGGGTGCGGTCGCGATGTTGCCACTGTTCGCCAAACATGTGCTGCATATAGGGCCTGTCGGCTTGGGTTTTTTGAGCGCTGCTCCAATGTGCGGTGCCTTGGCCTGCGCCCTTTTTTGCATCCGTTTTCCTCCTCGAGCCCGCGCGGGTCAGCTCCTGCTGGTTTGCGTCTTCGGTTTCGGGTTGTCCATGATCGTCTTTGCGCTATCGAAGAATTTCTATCTCTCCTGCGCTGCTCTCTTCATGAGCGGTGTTCTGGATGGCGTCAGTGTCGTCATCCGAAAGTCCATTCTGAGACTGTATTCCCCCGACCACATGCGAGGTCGGATCGCAGCTGTCAATTCGATCTTCATCGGGGCATCGAATGAACTCGGAGAGCTTGAAAGCGGCGTTGCTGCTCACTTTCTCGGACTGGTACCCAGTGTCTTTCTCGGAGGGGTGGCCACACTGGTCATCGTCATTGGGGTAGCCATCTTTGGCACCGAGGTCCGTCGGTTCGATATGAGACATCCGCCTCACGAAGAAGATGACAGCTCATAACGTGCGGGCGGTGCCGCTTGCGCGATGCGTATCTCAGCATCCGTCACGGAGCGACGGCGCAGCTGTTCCGCAATCCAATGTGCTTGCTCGTCGTCTTGCGCCAGCGCAAAAACAGTAGGCCCCCAACTCGACTGTCCGACGCCCAGGATCCCCAGGCCCTGTAGCCCGGCGACACACGCTGCAATGGACGGTGAGCGATATACGCCCCCTTGGAGCGGCTCGAAGATTCTTCCAGCCAAAACGCCATAACGTCCGATCGCCTGACTTGCGGTTCGCCAATCAGCGGCCAAGACCGACGGGACCATCTCATGCTGAATCAATCGCACCATTTCCGCGCGATTCGAATTCGGTTGAGTCGAACAACGTTCAAAGATACGTGCCTCTGACGGTCCGGACTCACCCTGATATGCCGAATCGCAAATGGTCACAACTCTCCAAGCCTTGGGGAAGGGAATCGACTGCGTCCGACCTTCCGATTCAGGCTGCCCCCAATCCACGATCCAGCCTCCGCATCGAAATCCTTCTGTACCGATATGGGAACGCAGTCCCCGGCCCGCATGAGATGCCAAGGACGCAGCGGTGGGATACAACTGTCGCCAGATCGAGGACGCATCGGAGGGGAGATGATCGATGGCTTGAGCAAGTTGTAACAAACCGGCGACACTGCAGGCCCATTGCGTTCCTGAGCCGAGTCCCACATGCGGGCGAGGAGGTAAGACGACCTGGATCGACTCTAGAGGTAACTTCGGTGCATCGGTTTGTTTGATCCATGCATTGGTGGCGAGCTGTGTACGCTCGGTCCAGTACGCATCCCCATCCAGTGCAATCTCTCCGCCACGAACCAATCGGCCTCGCACGATCATGGAAGGGGTATCGATCATCATGCCGACCCCTCCATAGCAATAGGGTTGGCCAGGACAGATTTCCATCAAGCCAAAATGAAGGCGCGAAAAGGCCCGCACCTCGAGGATCATGATCCTGCTTCGACCTCAACAGGCGCGAGAACCATCGCATCGTCGCGCTGACCAGTCCACTGCGGCAGGTCTACCTTGGTTGCGATCCAACCTGGGTGAGCGACTCTGCCGCTCCGAGCGGACGCGTGTCCCGTAATGCGATAACGCATCGGGGATGGGTTCTCCGGAACATCGATCCGTTCCCCTTCCCCCTGGGATGCAAGGGATTGGAGACCGAACATTCGCTGAAGGGCCTTTCCCGCATCCGTCAGAACATTGCGAGCGGCGCCGCCGATCTGTTCGTCGGAGTATCCGTCGAGCGATTCGCAAACCAAGTCCAACAGGCGCGAGTCGCGCTGGAGAACGGTCAGGAGGGTTAGGGCTTCACTGCGGGTGGGCGTTTTCGCAGCCAATGCGGGCTTAGACTCGCTTCGAGGTGCTGACACAGGGGTTGGAACGACGGGAGCCGTGGGGCCCGTTTGGAGCGCTTTCTCAATCCGTTCGGCAGCGTCCTTTCGAAATAGGGCCGCAAAGAATGCTCGAAACGCAAGTGCCACGCGCATGACCATGGAAACCGATCGTGAAGGTATGGGACAGAATACGAAAAACCCGAAGGCCCCAAAGGAGGGTGGGTGACACGCTCCGACAATATACCGTCACAGATGGTATATTTTGTAGTCCTTTCATCATGGACCCAGGGGAACTGAGTGTGAGAGATCGACAAGGACGTTTGCAACCCAATGCTGCTCGTAGGCGGCTTCGTACAGACCTCGACCCAGCCAGCCTGAGACCGGCTCCCATCAAGGATTCGGCACCTCTGAAGCTTTCGGTGCAGGATGGTCAAGCGATGCTCGGAGAATTGTTGATTCGCCCCTCGGAGCGATGGCGTCATCGGCACGGATGGCTGCAGGTGATCGCCCGTGAGGTATTGGAGCGTTCGTCGGTGATGGATGGGGAGAATTTTCGCAGGGTAGCCCGCCAAGATCTGGAGCGGATGGCCGAAGCGTACGATCAGCATTTTTTTGGCGGATTGTGCCTTTCGTTGGCGCGGTCCTACGGAATGTCGTTTCGACTCAGTTCGCGAATGTCGCGTGCCGGGGGCAAAACTACCCGGCAGGTTTTTCGCGCCCTGCGCGGCCGACCCGCCGCGGTTCATTACGAGATTGCCCTGTCAACGAGTTTGTTGTTCCAGTCGTTTCGCAAACCCGGTGATCGAACCCGTGTGTGTGGGATTTGGTGTGACAATCGGCTGGCCGCGATGCAACGAATTGTCGAACATGAAATGATCCATCTGTGCGAAATGTTGGTCTGGATCCACAGCTTGTAGCTGCGAGTCTCGTCAGCCGCCCG
>JALOQW010000003.1 GCA_025459275.1 Pirellula sp. | reverse complement strand
GCAAACTTAGGGGGTACTTTTTTTTATTTAAAAAGTTTGGATTTAAAAAATATGTATATCTTTGTGATGTACTTTTGTTTTAGCAAAATTTTTTAAATGGATGCGATTGCGAGTCGTGTCCATTTTTTTGTATGCTATTTGAAAAATAAATATAACTTTGCCCTGTCTTTTTTTAGCCCGAACGACAAACCACTTTAGGCCGGAGGTAAAATCTTCGGCTTTTTTATTTATCTTTGCCCCGGTTTGTTTACTGACTTTTCCGGGATGTGTCAAAAGAGCGCATTTTAATAAGTCGGGGGCGTTTCCGGTTGCGCCATGTATTCAATCCGGATAACGTAGATTTTACACGCTTCAAAAGTGGGTGCAATGTTTCACGGGCTAACAACACCTGACTCCAAACAAAAAGTTTTATAATTACCTGAAAGCGTGGCAGTAATGAGCAGCCGGAGTTCACCTTGGCCGGTTTTAAAATTTGCGAATTGAGACTTTTTAGTATGATGAATACTATCTTTTGTTTATAAAGGTCTCAATAATGTCCCTTGTTTGGAGGATATAGAGCCCGTCATGCCTATAAGTAAGGGTTAACTATCAAAAACAAATTTTTATTTTTTTAATGTGTGCTGAAAATCAGGCAATTATACTTTATTAGAAAAAATATATATCAAAATGCTTGATAAATAGATACAGCGTATTGATAAATATATATATCTTTACACTATCAAATCAATCAGCAATGCAAAACACAATCAAAACCGGATCAACACTGCAAGTCAGATTTATTTCAGATTATGACCTGAGACCTACAATTAAGGTAATTGAAAGAAAAGGCAATTTTGCCACATTGGAGCTTTCAAAATCTGAAATCGTAAAAAAGAAAATTTACAGCGACGCAACGGGCGAATATTTATTTCCTTATGGCAAATATTCAATGGCTCCGGTAGCTGAGTCGTTGAGCCAATCGCTTGAGCTCCCTGTCACCATGCTGGATCCCTTCGCTTGGGCTGAGAAGGCAACGGTGGCCATCGCAGCGACCACGCAAACCGTTGGTCGTTTCGCACCCGTCCTCGGGGCGTTTCACTTCTTGCAACATCGAAATCGACTGATCGACTTCGCCAACCCGAGAAAGCGCGTCGAAAAGAAGAAACCGATCGCTCGTTACGTGGCTGCTGCAGCCTTGGGAATCGCAACCTTGGCCGGAGGATGGTGGTGGTATTATTCCAGCCACTCAGCGCTCGATAATGAAATAGCCCTGCTTCGCGAAACCATCAACAACGAAGCCGGGACCTTGAAAGCTGCCAACAAACATGCCGCTGATTGGAAGAAGATCGAGAACTTTCTTCGAGGGGACGTCCGCTGGTTGGATGAACTCGAAAGACTTTCGATGAATGCCAAGGGATCGGATCGGGCATACTTCGGCACAACAACCTTCATGATCGAGCCCCGAACGAATGCTGCGTCGATCTCTGCCAAATATTTCGCCAAATTGCAGGATGTGGTTCCTGAAGTGCAAGCCGCATACCGCGACTCGGCACACACGGTGAAAGGAACCGCTGTCACCCAAAGCCCAGACAAGAACTATCCGTGGGCCTCCGACTTGACCATCGCATTGGCTCCAGGCGAGGTCCCGGATCCACGCAATGTCAAGAAAGCCGCACCCGCAGTCGACGCGAAAAAGGAAGAGGCCGCCAAGCCCACAGAAAATGAAGCCAGCCCCGCTTCTGCAGAAGTGAGCAATGCACCTGAAACTGGCGAGAAACAGGAATCCCCAACCATCCAGGAACCAGTTGCTGAGCCTCCTGTCATAACTCCTGCTATAACTCCTGCCGAACCACCTGCCCCCTCTGCGAAAACCGAATCGGAGTCGGTAGCTACTGGAGACGCATCATGAACCTGAGTCAACGAGAAAAGCTATTGGCAGGTGGCGTCGGATTGGTGGTAATCCTCCTGCTCGGAAACTATTTCTGGGGCACGATTCGGAAAGCATTCGATGCCAAACTGGAAACGATTGCTGCTTTGCAAAAGGAAAAAGAAGACAAGGCACTGCAAATCGTTGCTGGCACCATCGCCAAAGCCAAGATGAATCGGATCCTGCCCAGCTCGCTACCCAGCAACGAAGAACGCGCCCAAGCGGAGTACATGGAATGGTTGATCGCGCTCGCCGAAGAAGCCAAGCTGGTTGACCCGCAGCCTCGGGCTTTGGGAAGCAGTACCGAAGGTGACCTTTATCAGTCTTTCAAGTTCCAGCTTTCAGGGATCGGAACCATTGAGAATGCAACGAGCTTGCTTTATGCGTTTCAAGCCAAAGATTACTTGCATCGCGTCCAGCGATTCGACTTGCGCCCCATCACCAACAGCAATCCCCCCAATCGCATGAACATTGTGTTGGATATTGAAGTGTTGGCCATGAAGTCGGCGAAACCCAATCAACCACCTCCGGGCAACAATTCGCCTCGCATCAGCAAACCATTGGACGAGTATCTCGCTACCATCGCCGGTCGCAATATTTTTGCTCCCACCAACCAGCCGCCAGTCCTCGCATCGACACGTCGCGTCGATGCGACCGTCGGCATTCGGATGGATGTGGGTATCGAAGCTAAGGAAAGCGATCCAGGACAGACCGTGACTTATGCCATCGAAGGCGAAGCACCGAAGGGAATGGAAATCGACCCGCAGTCTGGAAAATTGACATGGACCTCGAACGAACTCGGGGAGTTCAAAGTCGCCGTTCGAGCTTCCGACTCCGGTATCCCCTCTCGTTCCTCCGTTCAAATGGTTTCCATTCGCGTCGCGGAGCCGCCACCGCCAGCCAAAGAACCGCCCAAGTTTGATATCGCATCCCAAGCTTATCTGACGGCATTGATTGCCGATACAAAAGGTCCGGCTGCATGGGTTCGGTCCAAGACCGAAGGCAAGACTATTTACCTGCGTAAAGGGGACGAACTCAAATTGGGAGATGTCATTGGCAAGGTCATCGAAGTCCGTCCTGATTTCGTCGAACTCGAGACCGATGGAAAACGATGGACCGTTGGGCTCGATGAATCGATCGCAGACGCCTACAAGAAATCGTTGGTGGATTGAGCGGCCCTCCATAATCTCCTATGAAATTACGGAGGAATGTTCTACAGCCGCTTCGTCTCTCTCTGGATCGTGAGCCCCCAAATCGCACCAACGCATCGGTGCGAAGCGAATGGTACCGATCGCTGATCTCGCTCGGCGATCGCCATTTCGCGTCACGCCCCGGGGCGATGCTCAAAGCCTATTCACAAGATCGTCGCCACAGCGCACTGGCTCAGATGTTTCATGTGGCCAATCGAATCCAGACCTGCGTCGATAATGTGGTCGTCCTATGTCAACGCGACTCTGGCTTGGGAGCACAAGCCTTCATGCAGGCCTGCTGTCAGCCCTATTGGAACCTTCTGTCACGCGCGGATCGAGGCAGCAAGCCTCGCATGTTCTTCATCGCGTCCAACTGCGACAATGATGAGCTTCAAGGCCTGCTTCACATCCTGGGAACGAATCGGCAAACCTCTAAGGTTACTGATCTTGATCGTTGGGCGTTATTGATCCTGGCACCTTCCTCTGATCCAACACCGGACTTGTTTTGGCAACTCAAGCCGCTCCTTCAAGCATTGCAAACTCACGTCGATCAAGATGCGGCGACCATCTCCCAACGCCTGATGGGCGTTGTTCCTGGCGAAGGACCGTTGAGGAATCAGCTCGAGGCCATGGGGGTGAAGGATCTTTTTGAAGCATCAGGCGAGCCCTCACCCTTGCAATGTTTCGCTCCATTAGGATTGTTGCCAGCGACACTCTTAGGAATCAATGTGATGGAGCTAACCGCCGGCGCAGCATGGATGTCGGAACAAATGACTGAAACGACTTCTGAGCCCGATCTTGTAACACGCTACCTTCGATGGCGAGACGGAGAGAAGCCCAACCCACCCACACACGTTGCATGCCGAGTCTGGAACTCAGGATTGGAATCGTGGGTTCGATGGATGGAATCTGTCGATTCGCTTGCCAACGACCATAGCGACCCGAATGCCCAATCGGTGGATCGTCCGCGACTGAAAAAGGAATGGGATATCGTCGTCGAGCAGCCCCGGTTTGATCCGATCTTTCTGGATGGCACGGATACCGCGCCGAGTCATCTTCGAAGAGCCATCGAGCAGGATCAAGAGTCACGACGCGCAGCGGGTAACCAGATCGCTGAGATGCGACTATCCGTCTTGGACGAACTGCACATGGGGCAATTGATGCAATTTCATTTGCTGACTTCTGTCCGATGAGCGACAATCGATGCAAGGAGACCATGAGCATGAAAAATACGGTGAATTGGGATCGGCGAACATGGATCGGGCGATCAGCGGCTGCGGGGGCAGCTGTGTTAGGAGTTCCAGGCATCCTGCGGGCGAAGCATCGTGACCAGGAACTGCATGTGGCCGGAGTCGGGTGCAATGGCATGGGCTGGTCGGATATCTCCGCCATTGGTTCGCACTCGAAAGTGAAATTCGTCGGCTTCTGCGACATCGATGAGTCTCGTTTCAACGAAGTCGATAAAGCTTATCCGGGTGTGAAGCATTTCTTCGATTACCGCGAAATGCTGACGGAGTTGGGAGATCGCGTCGATGCAGTCGTCGTTTCCACTCCCGATCACATGCATGCTCCCATCGCCATGATGGCCATGAACATGGGGAAGCATATCTATTGCCAAAAGCCGTTAACGCATACGGTCTGGGAAGCACGGCAAATGCGACTGCTGGCTACTAAGAAAGATCTGACCACGCAAATGGGGAACCAGATCCATTCAGCGAACGAGTACCGCGCTGCTGTGAAGATGATTCAGGATAGACGAGACGTAGGGGGAAAGGTAATCGAAGTTCACTCGTGGGTCGGTGTGCAAGGTCGACAATACTGCAACCGTACCGATCGCCCTTCGGAAGCATCTGTGCCCGCTAGCGTGCATTGGGATCTATGGTTAGGGGCAGCGCCATGGCGACCGTTTGCTGCGGATGTCTATCACCCTTTCAAATGGCGGGATTGGCAGGATTTTGGTTCCGGTGCCTTGGGGGATTTTGGTTGTCACATCCTCGATCCCGTTTTTACCGCGTTGCAGTTGACGGCCCCGACTCGGATCGTCGCCGAGAACGAGGGAACCACACGCGAAGTTTGGCCGGGACCGGAGACGATCACGTATATGTTTCCTGGAACTCAGTACACCGTCGACAAGGAACTGAAGGTCACATGGTACGACGGGGGACGCAAACCGCCGGCCGGGCTGGCAAAACTTCCGCCGGGGGTCGAATTGCCCGGGGCCGGCTCACTATTCCTTTACGAAAATGGATTCTTCTTGGTATTGCCGCATGTGGGAGAACCGAGGTGGTATCGGGAAGGAGATTACGTAACCCACCAGGTTCACACCGGTCTCGGGACCAATCACTGGCATGACTGGGTGGATGCGGTGATCAATCGTAAAAAGACGACCGATGGCTTTGAGTATGCTGGGCCTTTGACCGAAGCAGTTCAGCTTGGCAACATCGCCGCGCGGGTTCCGGGCAAGACCTTGACCTGGGACACGGAGGCATTTCGTTTGCAAGGCCCGGCCGAAGCGATCGCGATGTTAACCAAGGAGTATCGGCCTGGATTCGGTATCGGCTAGATCCTAGTTTCAGCTAGTTCGTGGCGAGCAATTCCTCGATGTGCTCGACGAGACGTTGCCGTTCTTCGGGCTCGAGCCAAACGTACGATCCAACCAGCTCCCCTTTGGCATCGACGAGGCAGAACCGATCCGGATGGCCGCGACGTTCTACTCCAGATAGAAAGAACATCTCGGTGCCAACGCGCACGATCTCCTCCAAGGAACCAGTCAGAAACAGCCAACGATCTTTGTCAGCGTTGAAGTTCTCTGCGTACTGAGTCAGGACCTCAGGGGTGTCGACTTCTGGATCCACGGAAATACTGACCAGCTTGATCGGCTTGTCCTTGAATTTGGACTGCAGCAATCGCATTTCGCTACTTTGCCGTTTGCAGGTCCCAGGGCAGGTCGTGAAGAAGAAGCAAACGACATACGGCTCACCCAACAAGTCTTCTGACCGAACGGTTCGTCCGCTGCGCTCCGTGAGCGAAAAACTTCGAGTCCAATTCGGTTCGCTCTCCACCGCATTCTTCAGTTCGACCAAACGTCGCCGATCGCCCGGATCGGGAGGCGGGGCATCGATCTCCGGTTCATCGGAAAGTTCCGATTCAGTATTCCCAGACTCCGCCGGCGTCAACGTGGTAGCGGTATCCAACCCATTCCGTTGCGACCGGCGATAATTGATCGAAACCATCGCGGCCATGGTGCCAGCGAACAGGCCCAAAAGGATTCCAAGGACCCGAAAACCGCTACGACTCATTGGAACTCACCTCGTTGTCGCCTTTGGACCATCCATACTGCTGTACCGAATGCGATGACAGCAAAAAGACACGTCACCCACCAACATTGTGCAATCCCAGCGTTCCAAAACGAGTTGTCAGTGCTGCTCGAGATTGGGTTGCTCGAGACAGTGTTGCTCAAAGCTGGACCGGTCGCTAGAAGCTGGCGAAGTCCTGCAACGATGTAGGTCATTGGGTTGAGGACCATGATCCAATGCATCACCGACTGACCGATCGGTTGTCCCGCTGTCCAAGCGGGAATAGGAAAGAACGCTCCACTCAATAGCCACATCGGCATCAACACCAGGTTCATGATGGCGTGGTAACCTTGCGTGCTTTCCATAGGCCATGCGCACAATACTCCAAGAGATGTGATCGCCATCGCGGCGATGAACAGGAAGGCCAACATGGGAATCCAATGCCAGCCTATGGACATCGATCCAGATAACCAGGCCAAGGCAAGAAACAGACTGGCTTGTGCCCAAGCGATCGCAGACCCGCCGAGGGCTTTCCCGAGGACGATCGACCATCGTCCGGGTGGGGCGACGAGAACGCCCTGCAAAAATCCTTCGCGGCGATCTTCAATGATCGAGATCGTGGCGAAGATGGCCGTGAACAACAGAATCAAGGCGGTCGTGCCAGGCAAGAAATAGGTCATGAAGCTCGAACCCGCGTCGGGACCACGAAAGGCACCATGCAGGCCGGTTCCGAATAGGATCCAGAACAGAATCGGCTGCCCCAGTGCCGCAATGACGCGGAATGGTTGCCGAAAGAACCGGATCCACTCCCGTTTCGCCAGCATCCACGCAGCCTGAAGACCTCGCGACATCGCAGGGGTGTCCGAGGGAAGTTCGACGGAAGCAGATTTCGGTAATGGGATCGCACTCATCTCGTCAGTATGGTAGCGCAAAGCCTGCGATCTGCAAGGCTTATTCCCGATTCGCTACCGGTGCGATTCTTCGTGGACCAATCGATCCAAGTGGGCGAGCACGCGATTTTCGATCTGGTCGGCTTCCGAAAGTTCCTCGGAATGCTCGGGCGCGACGGACCGAACCTGCTTGCTGGCGTTCAGAACATGTGTGGGTGTTTCGGTTTTCATGAAACCTGGAGTTGCATGGGCAGAGGTTGCTTGTCCTTCCAACACGACAACACGGTTTCGGCCGCTTTCTTTGGCACTGTACAAGGCTTGGTCGCTGTTGCGGAACAACTCCCCAAGTCGCTCGCCGGTCGCAAGTTGTGCGACGCCGGCACTCAGGGTCACACGGATCGTTTTCCCTTCGGCTTCGACGGGGCTAGCTGACACGACAGCCCGAATGCGCTCGGCAACTGCAGCTGCTTGCTGGCGAGGTGCGGCAAAGATGAGGCCGAACTCCTCACCGCCGTAGCGTGCCACGAGATGGCATTCCTTCGCGAACCCTGCAAGATGTGCAGCCACACTTTTCAACACGATGTCACCTGACGAATGCCCGTAGGTGTCATTGATCTTTTTAAAGTGATCGACGTCTATCAATACAAGAGACAAGGGTTGATGCGTTCGCAGATGTTTGGCGTACAACTCGTCCATGCAGTGATCAAATGCACGGCGATTGGGCAAGCCAGTCAGTGCATCGGTGCGAGCCTCTGACAAATAGCCTTCTAACTGTCCGGTTTGCTCTTCGAGCTTGCGTTCGGCGGCCTCGAGTCTCGATTGCAATTGGGTATTCGCCACAAGAATCTGATCCAGGATTGGGCGAAGCTCATCAGCGTTCTTGCCGGAATGCTCTCGCGCCAATTCCGCCAATTGGTGCATTTGCGATTGATACTTCGAAACATCCACGGCAATGTCGCTTGTCCAATCGGCGATCGATCGAACCATCGACAAAAACTCGCGCGGATCGAACTTGCCGGATTCGCCGTCGTGCGACCGGCCACTACCATTTCGTTTCGCCATCCAGTAGCCCAGAGTCATCCCGATAGCCAATAACGTCGTACCAAACAGTAGACCGGTCATCAGATACAGGACTTGGGCTTGGTTCACGTTGCTTCTCGAGTTCGAGCGTTGTCTGCGCTCGTCATTTCAGGGATAGAGCGATGGTAATAGGGCTGGCGGACCAAGCCATCGGATGAAACGGAAGTGAGTCCATCCGAGGGAGGGATCATCGATAGATCTTCCGTCTTGGCGATGGTGACGATCCCGCCAGGCGAAACCGTAAATCCACGAGCGCGATCGCGTTCCAGGTCATAGCCGATTTCGAATCCCGGTGGAATCTGAACATGCTTGTCGATGATCGCCCGGCGGATTTTCGCATGGCGACCGACTTGCACACCCTCGAACAAAATACTATCTGAAACCTGCGCGTAGGAGTTCACTCGAACACGAGGGCCCACAACACTGTGTTGAACCCTACCGCCACTGACGATTGTTCCACTACAGACGATCGAATCGATTGCAACGCCCATTCGATCGGAATCCCCTTGAGCCCCGAAGACGAATTTGGCAGGGGGAAGATTGGGTTGATGGGTTCGAATGGGCCAGGCGGAGTCATACAAATTCAGCAGCGGATCGACACTGACAAGGTCCATGTTGGCTTCGTAGTAAGCATCGAGCGTTCCGACGTCTCTCCAGTAGGCATCGCGTTTCCTATTCTCGTCCCGAAACGGGAACGCAAACACGCGCGATCGGTGGATGTTCGAAGGAATGATGTTCTTGCCGAAGTCGTGGTGGCTTTTCGGATCGTTGGCGTCCGCACACAACTGCTCGAACAGGAACCGTGTGTTGAAAACGTAGATGCCCATCGATGCCAATGCATAATCGGGGTCGTTCGGAATGGGTTGTGGGTCTTGCGGCTTTTCCTGGAACCCAACAATGCGTGATTCCTGGTTAATCTGCATCACGCCGAACTCGGTGGCTTCGGACCGCTTGACCCTCAACGCGCCGATCGTGAGGTCTGCTCCCACAGAGCGATGGAAATCGACCATGACTCCATAGTTCATCTTGTAAATGTGATCCCCGGCCAGGATCAGCGTGTACTCTGGCTTGTCCCGTTCGATCGAATAGATGTTCTGATAAACGGCATCGGCCGTCCCTTGATACCAGTTTTCATCGATCCGCTGCTGGGGTGGGAGAATGTCAATGAACTCATCCAGTTCGCGACTAAAAAAATCGCTCCACCCGAGATGCACATGCCGATCGAGGCTCATGCCTTTGTACTGAGTCAGCATCAGCATCTTGCGAATGCCGCTGTTGAGGCAGTTAGACAGCACGAAATCGATAATGCGATAACTGCCTCCAAAAGGGACTGCAGGTTTGGCGCGATCGCGTGTCAGGGGCTCCAGCCGAGTCCCCTTGCCCCCTGCCAAAATCACCGCCAGTACATCTCGCATGACGCTACTCCAACGCGTAGTACATCTCTTCGTGATGGACTAACTGCCCATCGTAAGGAGACTTGGCCCTCCAAAACCCGATCTCACCCGATTCCTACATCGACGGCGAATACCTTGCCGCAGCAGGAATATTAAGAGCGTTTACATCGCCCTTCGCGAGTATACCACAAATGACATTCCGTTCGTATGAGCCCAGCCGGGAAAATTAAAGATCGGAGAGGTTGCGGTCGTAGACCCGATGCGTCTTAGTTCGAGGGACTCCCGCTCGCTCCAACGAACCACGCGAAAGATGGTTGCTTTCCAAGACCCAAGAGAACTCGGCCTCGGTAATCCCGCGAGCCAGACAATCCGGAAGCATCCGGTTAAGGAGGACCAATCCCAGCCCCCATCGTTGCCATTCCGGTACGACATTCGTGCTGATGAGTCGGATGCGTTTGATTTTCTTTCGTTCCCACATCAGGCGCAGCGCTCCGAAGGGGAACAGGCGTCCATCGATTTTTTTGATGATCGGGTTGTAGTCTATCAGGCCTAAACCCACTCCCACCGGTTCCCCGTCGACTTCGATAACACTGGTGATTTCAGGATCGATCAAGTACTTGAGCGAAGCCCCGACGAATCGCGTTTCCGCAGCGGACATCGGGACGAATCCCCAGGTTCCTTGCAACGCCCGGTTGTAGATATTGAGAAACAACTCGACGTCGGCCGCAAAATTCTTCCGACTGGCTGGCCGGACCTTGATATTGAATCGGTCCTTGACCTGCTCCATCATCTTCATGATCTTTGGATCCATCGTGTCCAGCATGCTGATATCCCCGACATAGGAATACAGATCCTGGACTTTTTCAAATCCGAAACTACGTATCAATTCATCGTGATACGGCGGGTTGTAGGTCATCAGGAAAGTTGGAGGTGTATCAAATCCCTCAACCAGCGTCCCCAACTCGTAATTTAATGATGGGTTGCATGGACCGCGAACATCGGTCATCCCTTCGGCCTTCAGGTATTGGCAAGCGGCACTGAACAAGGCGTGCGCGGCCTCTCGATCGTTAATGCATTCGAAGAAACCGAAGAAGCCTCGGGCTTCTTGATAACGTAGGTTATGACCGCGATCGATCAGGGCAACGATTCGCCCCACCACCTCGCCATCCTTGCTGCAGAGCATGGCTTGGCATCTGTTATGGTCGTAAAACGGGTGGGGTTTGAAGCCAACCAGCTCCATTTGGTGGCTGCGGATCGGAGGGATCCAGTTTGGGTCCCCTCGGTAGAGACGCCATATCAGCTGCATGAATTCCCGTTGATCGCTTCGGGACTCGACAGGTCGGACTTGATAATTCGCCATGATGTCAATCGATGGGTTCCATCGATGGTTTTAATCGTCGGTTGGGGGCTGTGTGGAGAGAATCGGCGTGGACAAAGTCGGGGCGGAGTCCATCGGCAGCTTCGCGATTCTACGCGATTTCACGCGGCCTGCGACATGCCCCCCCAAAACGCTTCCGTAATAAAGGGGGGCAGAAACAGGAGGAAAAACGAATCCTAGAGCCCCCCCGACGTACGTCCCGTAAGCCGGATACAACACGTGGTGGGCTTCGCGAGCCAACTCCTCGCTCCCCATCGCTTCCACATACGCCATGACATCGGAAGTCGCCACCGATTCGTGATACAGCGGAACAATCGGCAAAACGTACAAGGCAGCGTAAGTTCCCGGATACTCCCTACGTGCGAAATCCTTCGCATGTGCCCCTTCATGCAACGCGATGGTTGGAACGTCACTGTAAAGATGAATCGTGTTCGTGTACGGATTGAAGTGATCCCCTCCGAGAAGTCGGCCAGGTAAGAGCGTTTCTCCGAGAACACTGATGGCACCGAAGCTGTACCGCCAAGGCCATGCGACGCTCTCATTCGCGGTCAAACGTCGCCAATCATCCAGTGGCCGGTATTGATTCAACCGCACTTTGACATGTCCAAGCTCGTTGGCCGCCAGATACTCTCGGATTGCAACCTCGGTCTCGTCGGTGATGTGATGGTTGTCGACGTTGATATTCCATAACAGAATCTTGGACGGGATCCCAATGACCCATCCCACTGCATCCAATATCGGGCGATTGGAGCCTCTCTCGATAGGCTCTGTATTCATCGCTGCCAACTTCGGTGCAACGTTTTGTTTCGATGGTGGAATCAGCCGCGGGGACAAAGGGTTGCACCCACTGGATATGACAAGGATCCACGCTAGGGCAAGGCGCTTATTCACTGGGAGGTCGGAACCCGCCGCCGGGCATCACTTGAGTGGAGGGGACACTAAGCGGCTCGCCATTAGGGAAGAAGATTCCTTGCAACCAGGAGCCTGGGGTCCAACTGGGGCCGCTGCTCGTTGGGGCAGGGAGCATACCCGGTGGTGGAACGGTCATGGCTGGGTTGGGAAGGACTTCGGGGTTGGCCGGAACCAGGATCGGAGTCAAACCGCCTGCTGCAGGTGGTGGAGGAGTGACCGCGATCCCTTGGCTGGCCTGGAGCCGCAACTGCTCACCACTTGCGATCAGAGCTTCGTTGGGAATTGGCAACTCGGGACTCATTTGCACGTCGATAATCCGCTCATCACGATGCTCGAATGGCCAAAGGGTCTCGGAAACAAAATCGAGAGGTGGGACTTCGTACCAAGGTGGATGGATCTTGCGAAGAAATTTCTCGGTTCGGTAGCCGTCCTTCACAATTTCAATACTTCGCGTCCCATAGTACGTGAAGTTGGTGGAAACCGGTGTCAGGCCGATCGGCTGTTTGTCCACATAAACCATGGCCCCGGCAGGGTTGGTCCGAAACGTCAATCGCTTTCGAACACACCCTAAACTGGTTGCCAGCAACATGGCAACGCAGATCCCATATGGGGCCATCCGACGGCTAAGAGCGAGATTTCGTTTTCGTGGCGTCAACATAGGGAGGAAATGTACGAACGCCCGAACCGCAGCCACAAGAGGAATTAGGTAATCTAGGTGCCCTGAACAAGGGTGTTTTTATCTGTTCGACGAATCGGGATTGGCGCAATCTCGACTTTCTTCGTAATTCAGTCTCACGAGTCGGTTACATCCGTGAAACATATCTGCAGGAGGCGTTAAGTTATGTCCAAGGATCTGCGTGGAGCTGCGTCGGTAGCATCCGGAAAAGCGTTGACCTGGTTCGATGAGTTCAAAGCGTTTGCGCTCAAAGGGAACGTCATCGATCTGGCTGTCGGGGTCATCATCGGTGCAGCCTTTGGAAAAATTGTCGACTCGCTGGTCAAGCACATTCTGATGCCATTGATTGGGGCGATTCTCCCTGGGGACAACGGATATCAAGATTGGGTGGCGGAGATCGGAGGTAGCAAAATCCCCTATGGACTTTTCCTAAGCGAAGTGGTGAACTTCTTGATCGTCGCTTTGGCCCTCTTCCTATTCATCAAAAAGTTCCTCGGCTGGATCCTTCGCAGCAGGAAACAAGAAGCAGCGGCCCCTGCCGCCCCGAAACTGACGATGGACCAGGAGCTCCTGGTCGAGATTCGGGACCTGCTGAAGGACTCGAAGCGAGCTTAGTGCACTACGCTCCGTACTTACCCATCCGTCCGGCATTGGACAGGGCCAAAGGCATCAGGTACTGAGCCTCAAAGTGCCCTAGTCCGCCGGTGATGCAAGTCGACTCGTTGAAAGACTTGTGCGTATCTGGTCGGCAGCAATCCGAAACCAGCAGCGTTGGAACGGGGTGCCATGAATGGCTCTTCAAGTAACTTGGGGTGCTATGATCCCCGGTCACGATCAGTACCTCGGGCTTGAGTTGCGTGATGCGTGGCAGGATGGAATCGAGCTCTTCGATGCGAGCAACCTTGCCTTGGAAATTTCCATCTTCGCCGGTGCTGTCGGTGTACTTAAAGTGAATGAAGAAGAAGTCGTAGTCGTTCCAAGCCTTCTCCAGTGTATCGATTTGTTCCGAAAGGGTCTGGGCCGAGCCGACGATGTCCATTCCGACCAATCGAGCCAGTCCTTTGTACATGGGATAGACAGCGATTGCGGCGGCTCGCAATCCGTACACTTCCCGGTAACTAGGAAGCGATGGCTTGTTGGCAAAGCCTCGCATCGTATGGAAGTTGGCTTTGGGATGTCCCGCGAGGATCTTCTTGGCCTGCGACAAAAACTCGTTGGCGATCTCGGCCGTTCGTTTGCTTGCCGCATCTTGGGCAACGGCGGCTAGCGGAGGCACTCCTGTCATTTGAGGATCGGTATCGGCGACGTTGCCGCCAAGTCCTGGTGCTCGGAAGACGACCACGAAGCGATGCTCCTTGACCGGCTCGACAAAGATCTCCACTCCCGGAATCTTGACTTGGCGAAGCGAGATGGCCAGCGGCGCGCTCTCTTCGCTGCTGATGCGTCCAGCTCGTCGATCGGAGATTTTTCCTTCCGAGTCGATCGTGCAAAAATTGCATCGGATGGCAACGTCCCCTTCTTGGAGTTCAAATCCGATGCCTGTCGCTTCCAATGCCCCGCGACCGATCTTGTAATTGAGTGGATCGTATCCAAAAAGGCCTAAATGCCCTGGACCACTTCCAGGTGAGATTCCGGGTTTCACAGGGATGCTTGCCCCCTGCACACCACGCCATGCCAACGCATCCAAGTTCGGGGTTTGGGCTGTCTCCAATTCGGTCATTCCGCCGGGTGTCATAGGCAATCCGCCGAGCCCGTCCGCGACGAGCATGACGATCTTGCTCCCGTTCTCCAATTGCAGTTCTCGAGTCAAGCTGTGAATGTCCATAGAATTCAATCGTTTCGCAGAAAACAGTCATTGTTGAAATGAAGGGGTATCGAGACGGAAAGTTTGGCAGATCCCTATTAAACCTCAAGGCGAAATTGCAAACCGTTAGCAACCCTAGCCATACGAAAGGCTTCGGGTTAACCTGGATGCATGGACGGAAGGAAAGATTGACCTCGGCAAGGCTTAACCAACGATGAGCGAATTTCGAAACTGGCTTGCAACTGGACTCTCACGCGGTTTGTGGGGATGTCTACTAGCAGCGGTGGCACCAATCACCATGGGCCAGGAGGCCGCGACTCTACCGCTGGGGATCAGCACGACACAGCCTGCGTCGGGTCCGTTCGTGGCCTTGCCTGATGGGACGTTCATGGTCCCCTACACTCAGAAGGTCGACTCGAGCGACATCGCCTTTGAGATGATTCCCATTCCGGGAGGCGAGGTGGTCATGGGCTCTCCCGATGACGAAGCTCAACGGAGCGAAGACGAAGGCCCCCAATTCACGGTAACCATTCCCGCGATGTGGGTCGGCAAGACCGAGGTGACCTGGGCCGAGTACAAGACCTTCATGAAGTGCTACGACATTTACAAGCGATTGTCGCGTCAAGGCATTCGCAAAGTGACAAACATCGACGAAGCGGACGCATTGACAGTTCCAACACCTCTTTACGAACCGAGTCACACGTACGAGCACGGGGATAACCCGGCCCAGCCTGCAGTCACCATGACCCAATTCGCAGCCAAGCAGTACACGAAATGGCTCAGTGGCATCACTTCGCTTCAATATCGCTTGCCTAGCGAAGCCGAATGGGAGTATGCAGCACGAGCAGGCTCGAAGACGGCTTACTCGTTTGGTGACGATCCAGCCGAACTCGATCGCTACGCTGCGTTTGCCGACAATGCACCGGATGGTGCTCCTAAAGTAGGCAGCAAAGCTCCCAACGCATTTGGTTTGCATGACATGCACGGGAGCGTTTGGGAATGGACCATCGATCAATATGCCTCCGAAGGCTACGGCGATCGAGCCGGCAAGAAGCTGGACTTGGAAGAAGCCATCGTATGGCCCGACTCCCCTGAGATGCGTTGTGTTCGCGGTGGTGGCTGGCAAGATCCACCTGAGCGATTGCGATCAGCAGCCCGGATGGGATCCGCTGACGAAGAATGGAAGGACTACGATCCCAACGTGCCATTGAGCCCATGGTGGTACACCACCGACCCAGCCCGCATGGTAGGCATGCGTGTCGTACGTTCCCTCGAGCCCAAGTCGGAGGAGAACATCAAACGCTATTGGGATCTCGATAACGAATCGATCCGCGAGGATGTCGAGTACCGTCTCAAAGAAGGACGCGGAGTGCTTGGAGTTGCTGTTCCTGAGCTGACCCAAGAATTCAAACGCAAGAAGTAGATCCGTAACGCAAACCTTCCGGTGGCGAGTCATACCCGCTTCGCTTAGGTGGCTCGTTGGTGGATCCTATTTGCTGATGCTACCATTTGCGTTGCACAACCACTGGAAACAACCGACTATTGACATTAGTAAAGTGCTGCCGCGGAGTCTGGTCGATGTTGCAATGCTCTCATTGTCTCCTCTGACTCTTGCCGTCGAAACATCGTTCATTGGCGATGGTAAACGTTGGATGAAGGGGTGATGGGCATCGGCGGTCCCGTTGGTTGTCATCCCATGCCTTCTGATGATGGGCTTAAGTCAGTTGACGGTTTATCTCCGTAACTGGGCGTTGAGCCTACCTTTGGTAAACCAAGGAACAGCGGGTTAACACCCGCCGCTCGCCATCCATGCTTGTGCGCCGCCGAAGTTCCCGAACCCGTGGATGTGCAAGCAATCACAAAATCGCAAGTCATGGTCACGGCACCATGGAGTCAGCCAACCAGTCTGTGGTTGAAGTTCTTGCTGAGATTCGTGGGTGGCACTCAGTGTATGGCGAGGGGACATTGTGGCTCGACGCTACGCCGCCGAGTGTCCCTTCGTCTATTCTTACCCACATTTGAACAAACATCAGACCGCATTGGCCCCCCCGTTGCGATGCGGGTCCCGGACGCGGGATCGTGTGTCTTGGTCTGAGCGGTGCTTGAAAACGAATCACGACGGCGGTGCGTCGTGCCACACCACTTCCCAGGTCCGAAGGACCGGCAGAACTTTAGCCCGGGCCGATAGGTCCGGGTAACACGGCCCCACATACCCCCAAAGCCCCGAATGGGGCGACAGATGATTTGTTGCGCCCAATAGCGATCTGTCGGTGCGAGTGCTTGTTGTGCTGAAACGGCATTTCTTTCGGCCTTTCAGGCCTTTGGGATCCTCTTTCATCGCAACCCGGCAGCTATCGCTGCCGTCTGAAGTTCTGCCGGGCCGTCGGCCCTAAAGCCATCGGACTCGACCTCCCGTTGACGATGAGAGTACAC
Organism: Pirellula sp.; assembly: GCA_025459275.1. Classification (GTDB taxonomy): domain Bacteria; phylum Planctomycetota; class Planctomycetia; order Pirellulales; family Pirellulaceae; genus JBKCUI01. Next base: position 15,460 of record JALOQW010000003.1, on the reverse strand, counting down.
ACACCCAGGCAAGGACGATGCGGAGGCATACACCGAGGCAAGAGCCCAACACGGATAGGGGATAGCTTGCATTGTGCAATGAGCCCCGTGGGAAAGTGTGTGTCCCCGGGGCGTTTCTTTTTGGCTCGACGCTCCATCGTCGAGCGTCCCTATGTCCCATCTTGTTCACGCTCGTACCAACATCGGACTGCAATCGAAACCAGCACGGGGGGAAACGCCGGGGGCACTCGCTGCCGTCTCAGATCATCGCATCGATAGTCTGCATTCCTTGATGAGCCAAAGGTTACGGACAGATTTCAGAAATCCGCTTATGCAATTATTGTGCATGTCGCGATGGTCTGTTAAGATGCTTCTGCACAAGGGATGCGGGTGCACTAAATATGCGTCGACGATCATTTCCGTGCATTGCGGTATCGACGCGCAGCAGGTCTGTTGCTGACTTCGGCTCGGAGTTGGCACTCTAGAGATTCACCGGCCTTTTTCAAACCTTGAACCATGACGAAGCTTCCCCCCAACCATGCCACGAACGACGAGGGATCCGTACGAAAGTTGCCCGTAACCGTGCTGTCTGGCTTCCTCGGCGCGGGGAAGACGACTTTGTTGAATCATGTTTTGTGCAACCGAGGCGGTATGCGAGTGGCCGTCATCGTGAATGACATGAGCGAAATCAATATCGATGCCGCGCTGGTCAGGAAAGGGGACGCCAATCTGTCACGAACCGAAGAGCAATTGGTCGAGATGACCAACGGATGCATTTGCTGCACACTTCGCGAGGATCTTCTCATCGAGGTCTCCAAGCTCGCACGAGAAGGTCGATTCGACTACCTCCTCATCGAGTCGACTGGAATCAGTGAACCCATGCCGGTCGCCGAAACATTCACCTTTGAAGACTCTGAAGGGAACAGCCTGTCGCTACTGGCAGAACTGGACACCATGGTGACCGTCGTCGACGCAAGCAACTTCATGGCAGAGTACGATTCCTTCGATGATCTCTCCGACCGCCAAATCGGCTTGGGAGAGGATGACAAGCGAAACATCGTGGATCTCCTTGTCGACCAGGTGGAGTTTGCCAACGTGATCTTGATCAACAAGACCGATCTGGTCACACCCTACGATCTCGAGCAACTGAAAACCTTGCTTCGAAAACTGAATGGGACTGCCAAGATCCTGTGCTGCGTTGAAGGACAAGTGCCATTGAACGAAATCCTCGGCACACGTCTGTTTTCGTTGTCCGAAGCGGAATCGAGGCCCGATTGGCTATCGGTGCCGCGAGGAGAAGAGTCCACGGAAACTGAAGAGTATGGCATATCGAGCTTCGTGTATCGCAGCCGACGCCCCTTCCATCCACAACGCTTGTCGAACGCGTTGGATGAGAGCCTGAACGACGGCATCTTTACCGGCGTGCTTCGGAGCAAGGGACTGACTTGGATCGCCTCAAAAAACGACTGGGCTTACGACTGGTCCCAAGCAGGCTGCTCGATTCGGATCGATCCAGCAGGTTACTGGTGGGCAGCAGCACCTGAAGACGAGTGGCCCGAATCCCAAGAAGAGATCGACAAGCCAAAAAGCGCGTATGTGGGAGAGCACGGGGATCGTCGCCAAGAACTCGTCTTCATCGGAAACGCCATGGACGAAAACTCCATCCGAGAGATTCTCGACTCGTGCCTACTAACGGATCTCGAGTTTGTCCAAGGTCCCGAATCATGGCAGTCCTTTGAGGACCCGTTCCCCGCCGTCGAGCTCGAGGCAGAGATCGACACTGTCAACGAATAGAATCTGAGGCGGCCATGGCCACCCGTTGCGATCCAGGTCCTGCAAGCGGGATCGTGTGTTCCGGTCTGGGCGGTAACTTGGAAACAGATCACGACGGCGGAGCATCGTGCCACACTTCTTCTCAGGTCCGGCGTTTCTTTCGACCCTTCAGGCCCTTAGGGCTTCTCTTTCATTGCGAACCCGCAGCTTACGCTGTCGGCTTAAGTTCTGTCGGGCCATTCGGCCCTAAAGCCAATGGACTTGAGCTCGCATTGCGGTTCACGGCGTTCCAGAAACAGTGGGTTAACACCCACCGCTCTCCCAGCTGCCGCAATGGCTGAGTGACAGTGAACGGTAGCGTATCTGAACATGGCGATACCCCGGAGCGCAGCTAGCGCTTGCGGCTCAGGGATCCGTCGGCCGCAGGCCGTCGTAGATCCGTCGTGAGCCGCGGGCGTTAGCCGCGTTAGAGGGACGGGTTATGAGATACCAGCTGCCGCAGTCGTTGGTTGGCAGTGAGCGGCAGCGGTTCTAAACAAGACGATACCCCGGAGCGCAGCTAGCGCTTGCGGCTCAGGAGATGCGGGAGACAGTTGAGGACAACTGCTCTACGGAATTTACGTGCCGCGGCGGTTGCCGAACCAATGGATGTGGAGGCGATCGCACAAGCGCAAGTCATGGTCGCGGCACCATTGAGTCAGCCAACTGGTCTGGAGTTGAAGCTCTTGTGAGGTGATCCCACGCGGCATCATCAAGACGCGATCCCGAGACCAGCCGTGAAGCTCCTTTAAGTACTCGAGTACTTCTTCGGCATCCAAAATCGAACCGACGACGAACTTGAGTTGATACTCTCCCCGCTGCATGAGGGACTCGACGATCGCCGGTTGCTTGCGCCGTTGCTCATGCTGCTCGATCCAAGTGTCGCTGGTGTAACCGACCGGTGTCGAGTTGCTGAGCTTGGGACTGATCGACCACAGATCGCATGGCACATCGCGATCCACGGTACCTGCGGTCTCGATCGTGATATGCCTGCCCAAGTCCCGGATTCCTTGGCACAACAGAGCCAGCTCATCGAAGATCATCGGCTCCCCTCCGGTCACGACGACATGGTGCGTTGGCCAACGCTGGACTGCTTGAAGCACCGAATCGACCGACTGCAATTCCCCCTCTGGTTCCCAGGAGGCGTAACGCGTGTCGCAGTACCAGCAACGCAAGTTGCAGCCGCTTGTACGGACGAAAATGCTCGGGGTTCCGGCGAGAAATCCCTCTCCCTGCACACTGTGGAACACTTCTGCGATGCGAATCACGCGATCGAACTCCCGAACCCGACGACCGCTTCTACTGAAACGATCTGTTGCGAACCAATATGGCTGTTAAGATATTCGGTCGATCGGACGACGCCAAGGCGTCTGACTTTTTCCTATCCGCCGGGTAACACTAAACTTAGAGAAATTGCTGTGCCAGGGACACCCTTCGTTGACCAGCTCGAGTGCTTTGACAATTCCTACCCCGACCGCGACTACACCATCGAGATCGTTTGTCCGGAGTTCACTTCCATGTGTCCCAAGACCGGCCAACCGGACTTTGGAACCTTAGTGTTTCGCTATGTGCCGGACAAGAAGTGTGTCGAACTAAAGAGCCTCAAACTCTATTTGCAGCGATTCCGCAACGAGGGGATCTTCTACGAGAACGTCACGAATCGCATATTCGATGATTTCTTGGCCGTTGTGGCACCGCGCTCTGCGGAACTGGAGAGCCGTTGGGGAGCCCGCGGCGGGATCACTTCCAACATCACCGTGAAATACAACTGCACAACCGCCGGGGAACGTTGATGCCACCATCGCATTTGCCTCCATTGATTTTGGGCGGACTGGCTGACGAAGCTGCGAATCAAAAGACAGCGATGCAGCAGTTTTGCGCCTTTGCCGCATTGGGCTTGAAGTATTACACCATCCGCTTCATTGACGCCGGTGCCGGCATTCAAAACGTCATGCAGCTGGATTCGGACACCATCGATCAGATTCTGCAATTGCAGTCTGAGTACGGATTGAGTGTTTCATCCATCGGCTCTCCGATCGGTAAGGTCAAGTTGCTTGACATCGACGATGGAACCAGCAATCGCTTCGTACCGTTCAACGAATACCTCTCTCGCGATGTACGACGGGCGTGCGAACTAGCCAATCGCTTTCATTGCAAATTGATTCGAGGCTTTTCGTTCTACCACCCGCGGGGAACCGATGCAGAGCAGCATATGCCACAAGCGATCGATCAAATCGGAGAGATCGTGCGCGTCTGCGATTCCTTCGGGCTGACCTTTGGATTGGAAGTCGAAGCCAACCTCGTCGGACAAACGGGGAAACTGCTCGCGCGGATCCACGATGCTGTCGCGCATCCTGGATTGGTACTCGTCTTCGACGGAGCCAACCTGGTTTGCCAAGGCATGTCCACCGATCAAGTCCTTGAAGAGTATCACGCGATGAAGCACGGACTGGGTTGGATCCATGTCAAGGACTACAAGCGACCACTGACGCGCTCAACTCATGTCGATGAAGAGAGCCTCAAGGCGTTTGTCCCCGCCGATATCGGGGATAGTGGCCATGAAGCAATCTTCCGCGATCTGAAAGAGAACTACCCTTCGATTTTGGAACGCTTGAAGGCTCGAGGAATTCCGGGATTGTTCATCGATCTTGAACCCCATGTCAAAGGAGGCGGCCAGTTCGGAGGCTTTAGTGGCCCTGACGGATTTGGTGTGGCGCTGCGAGCTCTGTGCCGACTCTTGGACTATGTCGGACTGCCGTACGCACTGCGCAACTTTGACGATATCCGAGCGTGTCGACCATGATTTCATCGGTGGATGCCCAGTGGCGCCGTTTGTACCCGTTCCAATCCCATTATTGGTCCATGCCCTACGGCCTGCGATTGCACTACATCGACGAAGGACCGGTTGCAGACCGGTATTCTGCCTTTCGTCGCACTCGCGATAAGACCCGAGAGGAGCAGCCGTGCGTTCTGGCCATTCACGGCAATCCAACGTGGTCGTTTTATTATCGCGATCTCATTCGAGATCTTCGTACGACCCATCGGGCGTTGGCATTGGATCATCTCGGTTGCGGCATGAGTTCCAAGCCGCAGCATTACCGATACTCGCTAGAGAATCACACCGAGCGTTTGGTACAATGGATCGAAGCCATGGATCTCGAACGGATTGTCCTGGTGGTCCACGATTGGGGAGGTGCAATCGGACTCGGAGCAGCCCTCCAGTGCATCGATCGCATGGCAGGGATCGTCGTCTTGAATACCGGCGCCTTCGTGCCGCCCTACGTCCCCTGGCGCATTGCGGCTTGTCGCATTCCGTATGTAGGCTCGTGGGCGATTCGATATGCCAACGCGTTTGCCGTCGCGGCGACTCGGATGGCGATTCATCGTTTGCCGTATTTGGACGAACCTGTTCGCGAAGGGCTTCTTGCTCCCTACGACAGTCCTGCCAATCGAGTCGGCATCGATGCGTTTGTGAAGGACATCCCCTTCTCCCCATTGCATCCGACCTACGGCGTTCTTCAGCGACTGGAGTTGCATCTGCCGAAACTGAAACACCTGCCGATTCGCCTTGTTTGGGGAATGAAGGATTGGTGTTTTCGGCCGGAGTGCTTGCGACGGTTGGAAGCCGCATGGCCTGACGCGCGAACGGTGGAACTGAACGACGTCGGGCACTACGTCATGGAAGAAGCGCCCGAGACGGTGATCGAACAGGTCCGAGAAATTCTCAAGGAGTGTTAGGGAGTGATGGTTAGTCGGGGGATGCTAAGCGGGCCGGGCGTTGTTGAACCAATGACCAGTCGGATCGCTTCCGCGAACCCATACCCCTTTTTCATTCCATCGCATCGCAGCGCGTACATCGGCAGAGCAATATCTCAAGGTCAAGCCACAGCGTCGGCGATGCGAATCATTGGCTTCGGAGCCATGCAACAACAAGTCGCTGTGAATCGAAACCTGTCCCGCCTTGAGTTGATCATAGACCACCTCTCCATACTGCTCCGCATTATCGATCGACTGATTGAGAACATTGTGGTCATCGTTCTCGCTCGATCGGTAGGTCATGTGCCCAAAATGATGGGAGCCGGCCACGAACTTCATGCACGCATTCTCACGATCCGCATCGTCGATGGCTAGCCACACCGTTGCAGCCTTGGACGGAGACAATGGCCAGTAGCTCGCGTCCTGGTGCCATGCGACTTGCTTGCCATCATGGGGCATCTTGCAAAAGAAGTGAGAGCCCCAAGCGATCACGTTTTCGCCGAACAAATCTGATACGTAACTGACGATGCGTGGATCGGTCAGGATGTCGTAGACCGGACCATACTTGAGATGAGCCGATGAAATCGAATAACTGTCCCCACCAGCCGCGATCACTTGAGCCAGAAGATCATCGAAGTAAGTCCGAATGGCTCCAATTTCGCTCTCGCTAAAGACATCCAACGGAGCGATGTATCCCAAGCGGTTGTAATGTTCGATTTGCGCGAGCGACAGCGTCTTGGGGTGGTCGTTCGTTACCGGATAGAACTTCAAATCGCGGCCCAAAGCTTTCAAGGCCGCTTCGTCGGGAAGGATTTGGAATTGCGTCATGGTAGGCTTGCCTGGTTGATGGGAGGCTCAGGAGATAGAACGGGTGCGGGTGCGGTACCGGAGGGCTTGCGCCCTGCCGCTTGCATGAGCGATGGAATCGGATTCGGAATGGAAACGCAATCCACTCAGTATGAATGTATATGATCTTCGCGGATTCTATACAATCTGGGGAAGTGGATTTTTTCCGGGAAATGACTGCAGGGATTACGGATGCCGTTTCAGCATTTCGCCCAGCAGTTCCATCGGAAGTCCCACAACGTTGGTTGCGGAGCCTGAGCGGAGCTCAATCCAAGGCGGGCCGTCTTGGAAGCCAAAGGCTCCGGCCTTGCCGACCCATTCGTCGGAATCGAGGAACGACTCTAACTGATGATCGGAGATAGGGTCCATGTACAAGGTCGACACCGCAACCTGGACGCTGCGGTGCGCGGAGCTTTTCTCCCACAGGCAGACGCCGCTGTAGACTCGATGTTCGCGACCTCGGAGCCGCTGGAGCATTTCGCGTGCGTGATCGCGATCGGCAGGCTTTCCCAAGATAATGCCAACACATTCGGCCACGGTATCGCACGCCAGGACGGTTCCATGATCGATCTTTTCAATGACATTCGCAGCCTTCTGGTATGCCAGCCTGGCGACCAGTTCAGGGGGCGTTTCGCGTGAACAGACGCCGCACTCCGCAGTGGGGTCGGGCTCGATGACCCGGAATCGATAGCCCCACGATTCGAGGAGTTTGCTGCGCCGAGGTGACGAGCTTGCCAAAATCAGCTCACGCGGATCCGGCACAAATCCATCCGGAGGACAAAAGACATCCTGCATGAGCCATGATCCTATCGGGCGCCCGGCCCGTGTCCGCTGGGCCCGTGTCCGCTGGGCCCGTGTCCGCTGGTGCCGGGGCCAGGTCCAGGCGGAGGCGGGAATCCGAGCCGAGGCCGGAGTTGATCCCAGGACTGCTTAAGGGAATCCAGCATTCGCCAAACATGACCGGAGGCCATGTAGACTCGGGAGCTGACCGCGGACTGAGGATAAAAATTCGTGATGAAATCGAAACTGAACTCATGGGGGCCATGCCCGATCATGACGGCATTGGCGTAAGCGCCGCTGAGGATCTCGTCCCGAATCTTGAGTTCATCATAGATCTCTTGCGGATTTTGTCGGCGCACGCCTGCGGGGGGGGCCGCATGGGGTGGCTGCGGATGGATCGGCGAGGATTCGTCTGCGGAACCTGAAGCCACGCCGCTAGCTCCCGGATCATTGAGATTTGACGCCTCGTGTGAAGGCCGGGCTTCGGGGAAGTCACTTGTTCCGAATTCTGCTTGCTGAGGGTGGGAGGGACTTGGCGGCTGTACTGGTGGGACGCTCGCGCCTGCGTGGACGATATGGCTGTCCATACTCAGGGGGACGATCGGAGGGGCGCCTGGGAGGTCACCGTAGCGTTGCCGATACAAATCGATGTTGGTTGTCAGTGCCTCGATGAATTGCGGCATCACCAAATGCGGCAACACGACACGCGCGACGATCGCGTTCGGGCGAGGCAAGCTGCGTACAAAGTCGAGAACGAACTCTGTTCCACCGGTTACCACAATCACGCCGGTGCTGATATCGCCGCGGGCAACATGTTCGGGGACTCGGGCTCGAACGGCTGGCAACTGATCGTTGGGGTCTGGACGATCCTCGGGAGACGGTGGAGTTGGCATTTCACAGTCGAGCCACAGGCTCGATTCCATGGGGTTCGTTCAATCGGTTTCACCGAACGTGATCACGATAGCACATCTGATTCGGATTGTCCTGCAGGGGCAGGCTCGGGGTTGTCTTTGAGGACGCGATCCAAGATGCCGTTTACGAATTGTCCAGAGTTCAAACTGCCGTACCGTCGCGCGATCTCAATGGCTTCATTGATGGCTACACGGCCTGGGACGCCAGCGTAGAGGATCTCATAGGCGGCCATTCGCAGCACATTGCGGTCGATGGTGGCCATCCGTTTCAAGGACCAATTCGCGGAATGCTTTTCTATCCGCTCGTCCAATTCAGCGCGATGCTCTCGCACGCCATGCCACAGTTGCCTTGCAAACTCGACGAGTGATGAGCTGTGCAGGAGTCTGCGAGCCAGAAACTCATCTGCCACGGCATCTTCACGCAGCGGATGCAAATCTTCTTCGTAGAGTACTTGGAGAACGATTTCGCGGGCACGGCGACGCGTAGTCATAAGCTAGGTGGGAAATGAGTCTTGCGGCGTGGAGTTCAGATCGCGGGAGCGGGACTGGGGAGCGATGCAGTTCGAGTGAGCATCTGGTCGACTTCATTCGAAACGATCACGCCATAGTTAATGGCTCCGAGCCAACCCGACATGATGATTCCAACACTTCCGGCGTGATAGAGGCCTTGTACTTGTTGAGGCAGAGCGCGCGAGACGCCTAGTCCTTCGAATTTGGTTCCGAAGCTCGCCCCCAGTTGATGTTTGGTGTAGTGGTGGAATGTTTTCGGAGTTGCGGCGTCGATCAGCTCGATCTTGTCGCGACAGTTGGGGACGTATTTTTCCAACGCATCCAAGGTGGTTTCAATCAATTCCTTTTTGCTCGCTTCATAATCCGCTTCGTTCAGATCGGCCCAATCGCTCCAGTTGGCATTGGTGCTACTGACGATTGCATGCCGCTGTTTGCCCTGGGGACGGGTGCGTGGATAGTAGAAGCTAAAGGTCCGAGAGGTGATGTGTCGATCGAGAAGTAGATCGGTTCGGAACAATGGAGCGGTCGAACAGAAGAGGAGGTCACCTGTTTCCTCGGGGATGACGACTTCGGGCTTGAGAGCCATGTAGACTTGCGTGCTGCTGTTGTTCAAGCGAACGGCGCGGGCGTCGTCGACGAAGTTTCGGTCAAAGTGTTCTTCTCCGACAAGCTCGAAGATGGTCGAGCGAAGGTTAGAATTGCTGACCACAGCCCGGCATTTGATCTCGCGCCCGTTGACAACCACTCCTTGGACTCCGGACCGACCGACAAGAATCTTGGAGACGTCGCAACGAATGCGAGTATCGACTCCGTTCCGATGGAGTTCCTCCTGCATCTTTCCGACGAGGTCATCTGTGCCCCCTTCGTAGATAAAGACCCCTTTGGCCATGAAATTGGAGAAGACAATGCCATACGTAATTGCGGGATCCTCGAGAGTCGATCCGTTGGCATACGTGATCGGTTCCATCAGCAGTCGGACGATGTCCTCGCGACCAGGGAAGAATTGCTCAAAGAGTTCGCGCGTTGTCAGCGACTGGTCGTCGTAGAAATTCATGCCGCGAGCGGTATCGAAGAATCGTGTCACGGTCTCGCGCGGGACTCCGAATGTGCCTGACAGAAGATCCGTGAAGTCCTCGCGATTGTACGTGGTGGTCAGCGAGAACATCGGGTTATCAAACCGAATGTGCTTTAGCTGGACGATGTTGGAAGCGATCTCGTCGTTCCAGTAGCGTTTGCAGCTTTTGAGCATCCCATAGGGAAACCCGTGCAGCGAGATATCGAATGTGTGGCTACCGGGGCGTTTGAACCACGTGGCAAGTCCCCCGAGTTTGTAGTGTTGCTCCAACAGAAGGACACGATGGCCCGCTCGTCCCAGGATGTTGGCGGCGGTCATTCCTGCCAGCCCACTTCCGATGACGATTACGTCGTACTCGGGGAGGACCCCGGCTAGGAAATCTTTCGGCATATCAAAGAGCAACTCAAAGGGATGGTCTCGCGGGAATTTTCGCGCGTTCTTCGAGTGCGGATGAGAGGGGTCGAACCTCCACGGCCGTATGTATTAGGCCACTAGATCCTGAGTCTAGCGCGTCTGCCAATTCCGCCACATCCGCAATCCGAGGGGGATGGGCGAGAATATCCCATATCCCAGAAACGGTCAAGCCATTCACTATCTTGGTAAACGACCCAAAACGGGTGTAGGTCGGTAGTCATGGTTTCGCTTCTTGAGAACTCGACTTGTGATGACTCGGTCAGGCTGCAAATTCGGATCTTTGCGTTGTTCCTCGTCCGTCAAGTTTACCTCTTTGAGAAAGCCAAGGATTTCGATCCCCGAAACAATGCGCCCGAAGACCGCATGTTTGCCGTCGAACAAGGGGAGGGGCAAGAACGAGAAATAGAATTGGGCACCGCCGCTGTTGGGGTCGATGGTTTGATTCTCCGTGTCCAGCCCCAAGGGGATGGCTAGTGACCCACGAAAATGTTTACGGTGATTCGGTGCGTTTCCCTCGAAGGCAATGGTGTAGCCCGCAGTTCCTTTTCCGTCCCCCTTCTCGCAGCCCGTTTGTGCTAGCCAGTGCCGCCGCACGAGAAAGATCGGTTTACGATTGTAGTAGCCTTGCTCCACTAGGTATATAAAGCTCGCGACCGACTCTGGTGCTTCGTCTTCGAAGAGCTCGATTTCGATCACCCCTTTGGAGGTCAGAAATTCAACCCTCGGATTGTTCTTTTGCTCGTCCTGTTTCCGGCGTTCCAGTTCGATGGCCCAAGACTCTCGGATCGCTGGGATTTCTTGCAGCATTCGACTTTCAACTTCGGGCAGTTTCCCTTTCTCCGCCAACTTCGACCATGCGAGTGTGGCAAGCTCCCAATCGCACGTTGAAAACCCTGCGTAGCCCGCGTTCAACAAAACATCCTCGGTGACGAGGTTTTCGCAACTCAATACCGCTCGGGCACCTTGCGACCAATGGTCGCTGCGGTCGGCGGATACTTCTGTGATTAACATTTCTCTCAGCATCATTGCCACCGGTTCGTACCGACTGGGATCGCTCAAGACCAGGTTCGCTGCTGCATTGCGCATGGCAACGAGCTTTTCGTAGTTATTCTTGAGCTTTTCGAGCCAGCGAAAGCGATCTGTGTCCGGTACATTCGGATTAAGTCGAAATTGCAATCGAGCTTGAATGTCGGCGAACTCCGCCGTCGCTTTGCGGAACTCCTCTGCCGCTTTGCGATAGGCGTCTGCCAACGGCGACCGGTCATCCTCTGGGATCACCCCGAAAGATTCAATCCGCTTAAGCTCCGCCTCTTGTTCCTTCTGTTGTTTCGCCTGCTTGCGTTCTTGCCGTTCTTCCGGGGTCAGCTTTCTTGTCGGGGGAGGGGATGCCTCGGGACCCGATTCCTGGCCAACAGCCCCTCGAAAGAGAATCGCGAATAGACAGACGGCCCAGAACAAGGAATACTGAGGCCGCAAAGTTACTGAAGTCATGCGTTAATGGACCGTGCGTCGAACACGAAAACGAGGAGTCATGGGTATGCCGCGGATTCCGGAATCCGAAACCATTCAGCTCCGCATTATCGCTGGAGACTTGCGGTCTCGGAAGATTCAATTTACCTGCGATCGTCGAACCCGCCCCATGAAGGATCGGACGCGCGAAGCGGTGATGAATCTTCTGGGTGGTACGTTTCCAGGCTTCCACGCGTTCGATTTATTTGGAGGTTCCGGGGTCTTGGGGTTCGAAGCGATTTCGCGAGGAGCGACCCATGCCACGATTTGGGAGATTCTGAGGCCCCGGGCAGCGGATATCCTGCGATTTGCCAAAGAATTGGGGATTTGCGAACAAGTAACCGTCCATGCCATGGATGTCATGCGATGGACGCGAGACGGCGGCATCGAAGGGGACGAATTTCAGAGGATGCGAGAAGCTCCCTGGATCCTTTTTGTCTGCCCACCATACGCCCTCTGGGAGACCGATGGTGCATCGATTCGCGACACCATCGCCGCGTGGCTCGAAGTAGCCCCAAGTGGGTCCCTTTTTGCCGTCGAACTGGAACTCGAAACCGACGAAGCTTGGCTGCCGAACTCGGTTTCCTGGGATGTGCGTCCTTACGCCCCAGCCAAGGTGGCCGTTGCGGAGAAACCTTCTTCTTACCCGTCTTCCCAAGTCCTCCCCGTTTGACGAGTTGCCATTGCTTCGGCTGCCGTCCGCTTGCTATGACCCGCAAACCACCTTCCACTCGGAAAGCGGAAGGGACGGAAGGAGAGCATGCGCCGGATCGGTTTCCCGACATCCAACACCTTCGAAGAGCTCGATTCACCACAACGATTCGCTTTTGCGATTCGACGCTGGCGGATCCTGTGCTTGTGCTTCTGCGCCTTGTTCGCCATCGGCAGCGGGTGTGCTAGCCAACGGTACGTAACCGAACGGCGCACCCCCATCAATCCGCTCAATGACGCATTGAGCTTGATGAACCGAAATGGTCCTCAGCCCACAAGCCGGACTTCTTCGCTGCTGCGTCACTATGATCTGCTGGATGTCTTCAAAACCTCTCCCGAGGTCGCGCTCGATAAGCTTCAAGAGTTGACTTTCGAAGAGAAGGGGGCCGAGAAAGTCTACGCGATCTCGGAACTGTCCTACATCGTCGGCAAGCGTCTCGAGGATGCCGACCAATATGGTGGGGCACTCGACATGTATACCGTCGCCGTGAGCAATGCCTACCTGTACTTGTTCAGCCCTGAACTCGATTGCTCTCGCAACCCTTACGACCCCCAGTTTCGCGGTGCGTGCGACTTGTACAACACGTCGCTCGAAGCGATGCTGCGACTGGTCAATCGCGAGGGCCGATTGATGCCGGGAAACACCTATCGCATCAGCACCTCGGATTCACATTACGACGTGCAGGTGGTGAATCGCGGACCATGGACCAACCAGGACTTTGGCGATCTCAAGTTCAGTAGCGACTTTCAGGTCAAGGGGATCGATGCTAGTAATGTGACCTACGGAGTTGGTGTGCCGCTGATCGCCATGCGCAATCGCCGATCCGCCGACGAGCCAGGCGAAAAGTACTATCCGGAAGGTCTCTCGTTTCCAGTTACGGCTTTGCTACGAGTGACCAGCCCGAATCTCCAGTCCCACCGGGATCAACATCACCGCCACCCGTGCGTGCTCGAGCTGCATGACCCTCTTGCGTCGACCGATATCGAACTCAATGCACGGCTTGTACCGCTTCAAGCCGATTTAAGTACCCCGTTGGCTTACTTCCTCGACAACCCCAAGTTCCGGGAGCAAACCAACAGCACACTCAACATGTTGGATCCGAACAAGACTCAGAAACTTCAGGGGATCTACATGTTGGAACCGTATGATCCAAAGCGAATCCCTGTGGTCATGGTCCATGGTTTGTGGTCCAGTCCCTTGACTTGGATGCCGATGTTCAACGATCTGAGGTCCTTCCGTGAACTTCGAAAGAACTATCAGTTCTGGTTTTACCAATATCCAACCGGACAACCGTTTTGGGTTAGCGCGACGCAGTTGCGAGCTGACCTGCAGTCACTACGGCGCGACCTAGATCCTCAATTCCAGCATCATGTCCTAGACAACATGGTACTCGTCGGGCATTCGATGGGTGGGCTCGTCTCACGCATGCAGACCATCGAGAGCGGCAACGAATTCTGGGGCATTCTCAGTGACAAGTCATTTGACGAAGTCAAAGGGGACGAGGAGACAAAGGAGCGGCTCGCTGCCGCTTTATTCTTCCACCCCAATCCTTCGATCCAACGGGTGATTACGATCGGTACTCCTCATCGGGGAAGCGATTACTCCAACGACTACACCCAGTGGCTTGCTCGCAACTTCATTCGACTGCCAGCCAGTTTGATCGAATTGGGCAATTCGCTCATACGGCAAAACCCAGATGTCTTTCGAGATACTGCGTTGCTGACCACTACGACAAGCATTGATTCGCTAAGTCCCAAGTCCCCGATTTTCCCTGCGATGCTACGTGCACGGCGTGCTCCTTGGGTTCGTTTTCACAACATCATCGGCATTGTGGAGAAGTCTCAATGGTTTGCGTCCAAATCTCCGGACTCGGATGGCATCGTCACCGTTGACAGCGCGCACATGGATGATGTGGTGAGCGAGATCGTCGTTGCCGCGCAGCATTCAACGATCCATACAACACCTCGTTCTATACTTGAAGTTCGACGCATCCTTGTCGAACATCTGCGGGAGGCATGCACAAAGCCGGAGATCGCCTCATGTATGCAGGTGCCTTCCTCTTGGCGTGAACCTCAATCAGGACCCGTGATGCTCAGCAGTCCGTGGACGTATGGAAGCCACGCAGCCCCGCGCACGTCAGCCCTTCCCTTCGCACCCTGGAACAACGGCGGATTCCTGGGCATGCCTTCGCGCCGTTAGCACTTTTGGTTGCTGCAAAGCAATGACGCTATCGAGATTGCATCATGTATTCGCGGCATAACTCCAACCGATTGCCACCTAAAGAGGCGAGCCGTGATCGCCAGTACTGCAGCTCATCGCGCCCCGCAGGCAATCGAGTCGTCATCTCAATCATCTGTTGCACGAAGACGTCCGGATTGTCGCCGGCTCGATCATAGAAGGCGGGGCTGGCTAGCAACTCAGCCTTCAATTCGTTGACGCTCATGGCTCCAGATGCCATTTGCTGATACCACGCCTGAGCTTCGCTTGCCGAAGGATTGCGGCCAAGCAACTGTCGAAACGTGTCGTCGACAACGTTCTGTTGAGGCGTGTAGTATCCCGCATAGCTGTTGCTCACTGGAATGCTACCTGCAACCACGCTACCGACGGTACTGGATATCGCAGATTGTTCCAAGTTCAAGTCGTAAGAAACCATCGTTCCTGGCACAGGGGCTGGGATGTCCAGGTTAGCAAAGGCCACGATCTGGCGATACACGTTGTAGTAGGTTGCTGTTAAGCGATACAGATCCCCTGCATTGGCATACTTGGCGTTGAACGAGATCGTGAACGGAAAGGGACCGGATCCGACCACTGGCAAATAGGTGTTTCCACCCGAAGCGGAAAGATACGGCTTGGAGATATTCGTCAGCTCGACTTTGACCGAGCCTCCTCCATAGGTCGCGCTGTTTCCCAAGAACACTCGTCCCGTGACGATGGCGCGGGCTTCGGTCGTGCCATGCACGTTGATCGTCATCGGTGTCAAGAGTCGTGTAGATGCTTTCAATACCATGATCGATACAAGACCACTGGAACTGGCGCGGCCGCTCATCTCGTACACTGCATCGATGACGCGACCATTGACAAGGCCCACTTGGGTGCCCGCCACCGACACGATGACGTCACCGGCCCGCAAGCCCGACCGCTCGGCAAGGCCCCCTG
>JALOQW010000106.1 GCA_025459275.1 Pirellula sp. | reverse complement strand
CCGAACCGATCCATCGCAATGTCCACGGCCTTCTCAAGTCCTTCGGGGATGCCCAACTCGCGGCCCTGATCGCCCCGAGACCTCTCATCATCGACGCGATTCCTGGCCCACAGGTCGATATAGGGGGTGCAGGTGGAGCACCAGGTCGCCTCGAGGGCCCTACCCTCGAAACTTCGGAAAGCGAATTTCGAATCGCTCAGGAACTATTGAAACCATGGGGCTTGGGAGAATCGATGGAATGGCACCAGAGCCCCGCCCCCTTCGCCGCTGAACGGCCAACCCAAAGCAGCATTCTCCGGCTCGTCGACACGTTGCATGGAACAGATGAAAGTCTACCGAACTCTCGTCCGTCCCTTCCGCAAGAGATCCACGTTCAATGGCAGCCTTTGCCGGATCGTCAACTTCGGCGCACTCATTTGTTGCGATCTTGGGATCGATACCAGCAGCGGTTGTTGGAATTGGCTTCTATCGAACGGGACACTTACTGGAAAAACCTCGACACCTCTAGCATCGACCGCTTCCAGGAGACCATCGAGCCCTACCGCCGCGAGTTTCGCGAAGAGGTCATCGGGACATGGGACATGGATCCTATGCCGCTCACCCCCAGAACGCGACTCGTCTTCGATCATCCCAAATGGCTTGGGTATGAGGTTGTCTTGGAGGTCTTCGACACAGTGCTGGCCTTTGGTGTGCTCCTGGTTCCCAAGTCAGAACAACCCATTGAGCAGCGGCCCTGTGTCGTCTTCCAGCATGGACTCGAAGGACGACCCAACGAAACGATCACTGGAGACCACCCCGCTTATCACGACGTCGCTGCTCGCCTGGCCGAAGAAGGCTATGTCGTGTTCGCGCCTCAAAATCTTTATTTGTTCACGGATCGCTTCCGTGTCCTGCAACGCAAAAGCAACCCATTGGGCAAAACTCTTTTTTCGACGATGATTGCCCAACATGAACAGATCGTGCGTTGGCTTGCTTCGCGGTCCGAGATCGACCCCAAGCGCATTGCCTTCTATGGTTTGTCGTACGGTGGCAAGAGCGCTATGCGCATCCCTGCATTGGTTCCAGGATACTGTTTGTCGATCTGTTCGGCTGACTTCAATGATTGGGTTTGGAAAAACGCGAGCACCTCGTCACCCTATAGTTACGTGTGGACCATGGAGTATGAGATCTTCGAGTTCGATCTCGGTCGAAAATTCAACTACGCCGAGATGGCCGCTCTCATTGCCCCTCGCCCCTTCATGGTGGAGCGAGGGCATTTCGACGGAGTCGCCCCCGACGAGCGTGTTGCGCTCGAATACGCCAAAGTTCGCAATCTCTATGCTGCCAAGCTTCACATCCCGGACCATACCGAGATCGAGTGGTTCGTAGGACCTCACACGATCCACGGCAAGGGAACCTTCGAATTTCTAAAGAAACATCTAGGACCTGACAAAAGCAACGAGGCAGCGCGATGATGAATCACCCATTCCGATTTCTAAAGGCTTTGTCTCTGACTTTGGCGATTGGGTTCGGGTCCGTGAATGACGTATTGCTGGCCCAATCATGGGAGCGGATTCCCATCGCGCGCGATACTTGGTTGTCCAGTGTCGGAGACGAAGCTTATGGATCCAACGGCGCAGCGCCGAGAATGAAACTGAAATCGATCCAAGAACTTTCGGTCATCGATTTTGATCCTCGCGCGATTGAGGGTCGTGAGATCATCGATGCAAAACTTCTTCTCAAAGTCGCTGGCGAGGAGCCGATCGAGCGGATCACGCTCAGTACCATTACCAACGACTGGGTGGAAGGGGATGCAACTGGCTATCAAATCCTCGAAGGTGTGTCTTCCTTTTCCCATCGACGTTTTCCGAAAGAACAATGGCATGGCACGGACTTGACTTCGGTATGTATTGGCCAAGGGGGCTCGTTCTATGCATCCGTGGATGCGAAACCGGGAGACGAACAAGGCTGGGTTGAGTTAGCGGTCCCCGAGAAGATCCTGAGGGCTCGTGCTGCAGGGCTCAGTTACGGGATCGTGTTGATGGACGATACGGGGAGTACCTGGACCCGAGATGGGGAGCGATTCGATTACAAGTTGTTCCCCAACCGATTCGTGTTCAGCAAGGATTCCAACAGGTCCAGCGAACCCTACTTACTCATCCAGTTTGGCTCCGAGCGATTCGATCCAAAAGATGCCGCTTCGATTCAACCCCCACAGGCGTTGCTTGGCAAGGATGCGGATCGTCAAGCACCGAGATCTCGTTTGCTGTGGCGCATGCGTGAAGAGGATCTGAAATCGCTTCTTGGATTTCGTGTTCTTGTGGATGGTATGGTCGTATCACCGGCTGAGGTCCCGGCATGGTCGCAGCATCGCGATGGCCAGTTCGAAATGCCGATCGGGCCGTGGTTCCCGACCCAAGACGATCGGCAGCCTGTCAAGATTGAAGTCCACGCATTCGATCGACAAGGTCGGATGACGGCCCCCGCGCGTCTGGAATGGCAACCAACACGTAGTGATGTCGTGACTCTGCCTCAGTTACAGGTTGCAGCCTCATCCGAGGCTACCACTGCCTCGCCGAGTTGGTCTGAATGTCTAACCGGTTGCGGTTCGGCGTGGTCGGCGATCGACCCACTCGACTCTTGGGTCCCATCAGCTCAGCAGATCGTTCCCCATTCACGCGAGAACTATTTGCGACAAAACCATCTTTGGAATGCCCAGGAACGAACGATCACCTTGCATGCGGCCCGAGGAGCATGGGTGGGGTTTCAATGGGTTTCGAAGAATCCCATCCAACAGACCGCATGTCGATTTGCATGGGAACCGAAACTCAGCCAAGTTCCAGGCGTAAGAATTGAGTGTTCGAGATACGGCCTTATCCCTGCCGGGCCGCATCCATTGCCCGATCCCGTCGTCCCGATCGCCAAAGGGCTGACTGCATTGGAATGCAAACTCGATGCTGGAGACGAGCCAGCAATCCCGAGCCAAAGTTGGCTTTTCGAAAGTTATGTCCCCAAGGAAACGGAAGCTGGGACGTATCACGGGAGACTTGAGATCGAGCGAGCATCGGAACGGATGGACATCCGTGTGGTGCTGCACGTGCATGACGTCGTGCTGCCCGATCGGCTTTCGTTCCTGCCAGAAATGAACTGCTACGATCTTCCGGAAAATGATCTGGAGTACTACAAGCTGGGACATCGTCATCGCGTGGTTCTCAATCGCCTCCCCTATTACCAGAACGGCCGCCTGGCGGTGGATCGATGTCCCGAGTGGCGAGACGGTAAGTTTGATTGGGAACGCTATGACGCTCACTACGAGCCCCTTTTCACAGGCCAGGCCTTTGCCGAACTGCCGCGCGGCTCGGTGCCGATCGAATGTTTCTACTTGCCTCTTCATGAAAATTGGCCGAGCCCGATGGAAGGGAATTACAACGGCAGTTATTGGGCGGACCAAGCGTTTCCCGAATCCTATCGCCAGAAATTCATCGATGCTGTGGAGCAAAGCGCGGATCATTTCCAGACCAAGGGGTGGATGGATACAAGGTTTCACGTTTATCTCAATAACAAAGTCGACTTCAAGAAGCGTGGCTGGTCACGTGGATCGTCACCATGGCTATTGGACGAGCCCGCGAACTTTCAAGATTACTGGGCGCTTCGTTACTTTGCACTGGCAACCGCCGAAGGTCGCTCGCGACTTGGGAACGTTCAAGCAGGATCGAAAGCGAGGCTCTTGTTTCGGGGCGATATTTCTCGACCACAGTGGCAACGTGACACGCTGGATGGACTTCTGGATTACGCCGTCATCTCCTTTTCATCTTTTCAGGAATACCGTTCGCTGGTACTGGATCGGAAGTTCCGCGATGGACAGGAGGTTGTGGTCTATGGCAGCAACAACCCCATAGGAACGAACAACGGAATGAGTGTGGCCTGGTGTTGGGATGCTTGGAGTCAGGGGGCGGACGGTGTTGTGCCATGGCAGACGGTCGGACGCCAAGAGTCATGGGAACGCGCTGATGAGTTGTCGCTCTTCTATCCAGTGAATACGGTACCAAGTTCGAAGCCCGTACCTTCGATTCGGCTCAAGGCCTACTGCTACGGCCAGCAGGACGTGGAACTATTAACGCAGTTATCCTCGAAGGCGAATGTCTCACGGTATGCGCTCGGCGAGTGGATACGTCCGCAATTGAACCTGCAGAGCACAGCCAAGACTCAAGAGGGATTCGTCGAGCCTGCGGCCTGGAATGACTATTCCGCGTGGACTCCTGAGCAGATCCACCGATACCGAATGGCCGTGCTGTCGCTGTTCCAAGACCGATAGGGTCAGAGGCATCCGACCTCTAGGTAGTTCCTTCTGCTGTGGACCCACCCACATAACCGGCCGATGGCCTTCTTGAGAACCGCTTGCCGTTCAAGAAGACACCGATCCAGGTCGAACGGACCGCAACATGGTAAACCGCCAGCAACCCAAGGATGGTTGTCATCGAGATCACCAGTACTTTGACAGAGGCTGGCCACGAATACGGCACGACAACCATCTGCATCCAGATGACAACAGGCAGATGCGTGAGATACAACCAATAAGAAGCATACGCCATGTACTTGATCCAGGCGTTTTCCTTAGGCAGACAGCTTCTAAACAAACCGATGCACCCAAGCGAAGCTGTCCATGCGAATAACGATTGCCCCACCACTGCAGCGGTTCGATGCCATCCCTTGTCGAGGAGCGAATCGCGAACGTTGAAAATGCCTGTCGAAAATTCCAGGGCAACTGGAAAAATGATCAGGAACGAGAGCGGCAAGAGCCAGGGCCATGAACTTCCCAGCTTGCCTTCCGCATCCTGAGCATGGAAATAGATCAATCCGAACACAAAGAAGATGGCGTAGTATCCGAACACGTGCATCATGGGCAACACGCCGACCGAAGTATCGGGACCGAAGAGCCAACCGGAAGCGTCGAATCGCGACGTTGGTAGAGTTGTCAATAAGACCAGGCCAGCGATCGACCAGGTTGAGATCGCCCAGTTCCAGGATCGGATCGGCCATGACCATCTTGAGAACAGCCACATCACCAACGCAAACAGCACCACATACCACCACAGGAACCAAAGAAACCACAAGTAGGAAAATATCGGAAAATACGTCAATAGGGCGATCGCCGCAGACCAGTCCATCTGAGCCCGATTCTCGCTCCCTGGCGGCTTTGCAATCGGAGATGTAAAGTCCTTCGCACCGCGTCGCTCCAGTTCGGCGATGACCAGTTTCCGACCCGCTTGGACATCCGCCAAATCAACTTTGAGAGACAGGAGCCCTGTGATGAAGGGGACATACGACAAGTCACCGCGGGCTGAAGCCAAAGGTGTTTCCCCCGTCGAACTCTGGGCATTGACGTCAGCCCCTCTTTCGATGAGCAATGTTGCAATATCGTACCTGCCGAGGAACGCAGCGGCATGGAGGGCCGTATTCTGGTCTTCGGAACGCACATTGGGATCGCAGCCGGCATCTAAGAGTAGGCGCGTGGAAGCCACATCTCCTACGAGCGCGGCCCAAGTAATGGGTGTGATGCGATACTCGGGATGGAGTTCTCTCATATCGAATCCACGCTCGAGGAATTGTTCAACTTGGCGACTATCAAGCTGCCGTATCGCAGCCCAGATGTCAGCGCTCGCTGGTTCCTTTTGAATCGATGCCGTGCGTTGAATCCCTGAACGCACCATGGCTTGCCCAATCATCCAATTGGAAACTGGAACGACGGTGAAGAGGCCTACCAAGCACGGCAACAAAACTCGCCGAAATCGGTGCGATAGCAAGGCGATGGTGCCTCGATTCCACCACAACATGGCCGTAAAGAAGCCGCTGACGATGAAGAACAAGGGCATTCGAAAGCCATGGACAGCAGATTGAAAAATGTACATGATCCGATTCGCCGACGGATCTTGAACAAACCATGGGAATCCATCCGCCAGCGACAACGCCGCATGGTAAAAGATCCCCAACAGCATGGCAAACGCGCGCAAGGCATCCAGATCATGGCGTCGTTCCCCATCCTGACCCTTGCGTCCATCCACCGAGCGAACATTCGAATTCAAATTGGATGGATGCACAGAGGTTGTCGGTATCATCATGAGTTGCTCGACGACGGAACGCGAGGGCATACTATAATCGGTTGTATTCGTTTCTTGCTCCTAGGTCTTTGTAACGAAGTGTATCGATGAGTCAGCAATCTGAACGTTCGAAGATCTTGCTTGTAGAAGACGAACCAGTCTTAGGGGCCATGGTCATGGATTATCTGCAGGAGCAAGGCTTTGAGGTCGCGTTGGAATCACGAGGTGACATCGCCATCGAGCGTATCATGAACGAAGCGCCCGATGCTGTGATCCTCGACATCAATCTTCCGGGCTGCGATGGGTTCGAGGTTTGCCGTCAGGTGCGAGACCGTTACTCCGGGACGATCGTCATGTTGACGGCTCGTGCTAGTGAAGTCGACGAAGTTTTCGGGCTTGAATGCGGGGCGGATGATTACTTGTCTAAACCTGTGCGACCCAAAGTCCTGCTGGCTCGATTGCGAATTCATCTCAGGAAGCATCAAACGGCCGACAGTTCCGTAACAGGCCCGTTTCGCGTCGGCGACCTTTTGGTTGATCCCGCGAGTCGACGTGTTGAGCTTAGTGGGCAAGAGGTGGAAGTTTCCAGCGCGGAATTCGATGTGTTGCAATTGCTTGCGGCCAGCGCTGGCAAGACACTGAGCCGCGCCGAGATTTTCCAAGCGATCCACGGTATGAAATTCGATGGTCTCGATCGTTCCATCGATTTGCGGATCTCTAGGCTTCGCAAGAAATTAGGAGACGATCCTTTGCATCCCAAACGAATCAAATCGATTCGCGGGACGGGCTATCTGTTAGCACTTGATCCATGACACAACTCTTTATTCGCTTCTATCTTGGTGTACTGGCAGTACTGTTCGTATCGTGGTGGATCTACGGTTACGTTTTGCAGCTTCGATATGAAGCAGATCGGGCGCGAGTCGTCACCGAAGCGCATGCGAGCGGGCTTCGGCTCGTCGCATCGGAACTGTCGAAACTACCTGACGCGGAACGCCGCGTGGCGATGGAGCAATACTCAACTGATTTTCGCTCTCCGATTGAGATACGTTCACTTCGAGAATTGGATCCAAAGGTTCGGACCGTCCTCTCGGGACCAGGAACCTCTTCCTATATCCAATGGTCCCCCTATGAAGAAGGAGTCGCGGTTGTTGTTGACGATGAAACCTATTTGAGGATGGGTCCATTCCCGAATTACGAGCTCTTTGCGATTGAAGATTCTATGCGAGGCTGGATGCGAGCTGCTTCCCGCTATGTTCATCAGGCTGGTCCCCCTTATGCGGATGGCATCGCCAGTCTCCAGCCAAGATTCGACTTGAAACTGGATATCGACTATGTGAACAAGTTATCGAGGGAAGTGGCACAGCGTCTTAAGGGCAGTCGAGACGTGATTTTCTATGCAAAGGATGATCAGCAGTTTTATGTGTCAAGCCTCCTGGATCGATATGATGACTCCGCACCTGTGCTAACGGTAGGACCATTGCCAAAGTTCAATCGGGAGGAGCGACCGGCCGCAACCACGACGTTGGCACTGGTATTGCTCCCTGCCGCCGTCGCGATTCTCCTGTTGCTTCGCCCGGTGGCGAACCAATTGCAGCAGGTGGAATCGGCCGCCCAAGCCTTCGCTGGCGGAAATCTTCGAGCTCGCGTCGACGAAAGCCATATCGGTTCAGCTCGCAATCTGGCGCGAGCATTCAATCAAATGGCCAGCCGCACGGAAACCATGGTTCGGACACAGCGCGAGCTGCTGCAGGCAGTCTCGCACGAGCTCAAAACACCTCTCGCTCGGATCCGATTCTCAATGGACCTCGCATCGACAGCCACGGACGATGTTCAGCGCAACCGGCGACTCGAAGCGATCGACCAGGCGGTGGAGGACCTCGATGGCCTGGTTGAAGAATTGGTCAGTTACGTCCGGATGGAAAACGCCTCCGTAGTGGATCGTCGAGAATTGGTGTCTGTTACGGAAGTGTTGGATTCACTTATCGATCGTCATCGCTGCCTTTACCCTGATATGGACTTCTGTTGGACATCCTCCCCCAGCCACGAAATACCCTCCGGCGATTCGATTTCGGTCATGGCAGATCGAGCGGCGTTTCATCGCGCGCTTGGCAATTTGATCGGCAATGCCGCCCGATTCGCCAAAAGCCGGGTGGAGGTCAAAGTCATTCCAAGCCTTCGCACCGTGTGCATCGACATCGAAGACGACGGGCCAGGCATTCCCGAGACGGAGCGCCAGCGCGTCCTTGAGCCTTTTGTTCGTCTGGAAGACCAGCCCGAGGAGAGAGCCAGCAAAACCGGTGCAGGGGTTGGGCTTGGGCTGGCAATTGTCAAGCGCACCATCGAACAACACGCAGGTTCCTTAGAGATCGGCGTTTCTGAACAAGGAGGCTGCCGGGTCCGCACTTGCTGGCCCACGGCGGCCCCATGAGCCACGGCGTAGCCCCATTAGCCACGGCCCCCAAAACAAGTGCCGTATGGTAAACTTCGGGTTGTACAAAACTCGGACTCCTCCTCTTATTAGCAGAAAGCGATGCCATGCCTGTCACCCTGAAAACTTCCCAAGGGGACATCACGTTGGAACTCGACAATCAAGCAGCCCCCATCACCGTCGAGAATTTTCTGAAGTATGCCAAGGATGGCCATTACAACGGCACGATCTTTCATCGTGTTATTCCTGGATTCATGATTCAGGGAGGCGGGTTCTCATCCGACATGAAACAGAAATCCACGCGCCCCTCGATCAAGAACGAATCGTCCAACGGCCTGAGCAATGCCAAGTACACCATTGCCATGGCGCGAACCAGTGTGCCAGACAGCGCGACGAGCCAATTCTTCATCAATACCAAAGACAACCTGTTTTTGGACAAGGCGAACTCACAGGATGGCGTCGGTTATTGCGTGTTCGGTAAGGTGACGACAGGCACAGAAGTAGTGGATGCCATCGAAGGGGTAGACACCACGCGGCGCGCGGGGCATTCCGATGTTCCGGTCGAGCCAATCGAGATTCTGTCGGTCGAGGTTTCGGAATAAGCTGCTGCGTGCGCCTCACCGCGCATCGACTTGGCGAACGAGAATCGGCATGCAGTGGGACGTTGGACTAGAACGAGCGGTGGTACATACATTGCTCGTCAGCGGTGGTTCTGCTCTCCTCGCAACGACATTGGCAGTGATACTCTCCTTCGGAATCTACTTTGTAAAGATTCCGTTCGGACGAATGATTGCCGCTTGGGTCTGCAGCATGCTGTTGATCCCGGTGTATGTTCAAGCTACGGCTTGGAGTGCAGGATTTGGCATCCAAGGCTGGTTGCGACTCAGCCAGGTCGACGCAGCCAAGTATCCTTGGTGGGGCATTGCCTCTGTGATTTGGATCCACGCGGCGGCCAGTTTGCCCGCCTGCTTTCTGATCCTCTCCTACGGTTGGCATCGCGCACGCGATGCAACGTTCGAGCAAGCGTGGATCGAGTTCGGTCCCCGTCATGTTGCGACACGTCTCCTGCCCAGTCGTTTGGCACCCTGGATAATCAGTGCGTTCCTGTGGACGTTCTGCATGACACAAAACGACATGGTGGTCACGAACTTGTTTCAAGTACCAACCCTGTGCGAAAGTGTCTATCAGCAGGTTCAGTTTGGCAAACTTCGCAGTGTTCCGATCTTCGCGGCCTGCCTCGTAGCCACGGTGCTGGGAGCGTTGTCCATTGCCGCGGTCGATCGAATCCTAAGGCAGCCGACTTCCCGAGAAGTGATTGCTCAAGCAAGCTGGGATCCTGTACCAACGCGATCATCGCCATTGACTTGGCTCGCAGGCGCTCTCGTTTGGGGTATTTTTGCAATGGCTATTTTGCTGCCCTGGTTAGGAACCTTAATGCGCATCGGAATCGAATCCCGCATGATCGAGGGCCAAGCGGTTCGGAACTGGAGTCTGAACGCATTTTTATCAAGCTTAGGACATGTGCTCGACTACCGCATCGAAATCGGGTGGAGCTGTTCACTTGCATGTTGGTCGACCCTGGTGACCATGGTGATCTCAGTGTCACTGGTTACTTGCATTTCCATGCGTCGCGGTTCGGCATGGGTGATTGGGTGCATGGTTTTTCTTCTCGCGTTACCAGGGCCAATCGTCAATCTTTGCGTCGCGTGGTTACTGAACACGGCAATGCCTTCATCCCTCCAGTATCTTGGGGACCAGACATTGCTGGGGCCGATCCTGGCCTTGCAAACTCGATGTTTGCCGGTGGCTTATGGAATCCTTTGGTTGGCACAGGCTCGATTCCTTTCGGCGCACGCATCGATCTTGGCAATCGACAAATCGCTTCCTCTATGGCTGCGTGGATGGATATGGTTCCGTTACACGCGGGTCGCCATCGCAGCAAGTGCTTTAGCATGTGTGCTGATCGCGTTTGGGGATCTCGCGTCGTATCTTCTGGTCCAACCACCGGGTGTAACGACCGTGGCGATGCGTATGTTCGACTTGTTGCATTATGGAATTCGAAACCGAGAAGCGAGCCTGGCCTTGATCCTCTCAGCCGTGGCTGTATTCCCGAGCTGGTGGCTAGCCCGACGAATCCAATCCCAATGAGGAAGCACATTTTCTTCGAAGGGCCCCATGGTCTTGCCAGATGGAAAAACGATGTATCGCACCTCCCGTAACGACTATCCGCCCTTTATAGTTGCATCTTGGTGATCGTTGAGCCGCTGCGATTCATTTTGTCCAAACCAGTTTCTCTCCCCTTTTTTAACGCTCCCATGCCAGAACCTCCCATTTTGGATGCCGAAGCGATTCTCGGGCCGGGTGGGAGTATTGCCAAGCGGATCGCACGTTACGAGCATCGACGCGAACAGCTTCAAATGGCCGCGGCCGTCTCTCGCGCTCTGGAGCAGCGATCCCATTTGATTGTCGAAGCCGGAACGGGAGTCGGAAAGAGTTTTGGATATCTCGTGCCTGCGATTCTATTCGCGACTGCCGGAGAGTCGGATTTGGAACGGGACGTGTCGGATCGCAACGAAGATGATGCCGGCGGCGATGGCCCCCAGCCACGACGCGTGATCGTTTCGACACACACGATAAGCCTTCAGGAGCAACTTGTTTCCAAAGACTTACCCCTTCTCAAGGCAGTCATTCCTCGCGAGTTCACTTCGGTATTGGTGAAGGGTCGCAGCAATTATCTTTCGAAGCGACGGCTGGAACTAGCTAGCTCGCGCAGC
>JALOQW010000105.1 GCA_025459275.1 Pirellula sp. | reverse complement strand
GATCACATTCGCCAATAATGTCGGAGGATTGGTTGCGGCTACGAACGCCACATTAACGTTGGCAGGCAATTGGTCCAACGCGCTGGGTACGCTGAGTAGTGACAATTCAAATCTCTTTCTTCGAGGAACGTTTACGACGGCTGGCCTGGGGGCTTTTACTCGTACCAATGGTGGTACGGTACGGCTGGAAGGCGCCCTGAACAACACTAGCTCAACACTGAACATCAACAGCAGCACGGGAAGCTGGCAAGTCGTTAACGGCCAGATCACCGGCGGGGCCATCGACTACAGCGATGGCGAACAACTGTTGTTTCTTGCGAACGAGAACAACCGCCTTACCGATGTAACGTTACTGGATGAACTGCAGCTGATTGAGAGTTCGTATGTAGAACTCTATGGATCCACGACCTTCCCAACCGCTCGATTGATCGTGACCATCGGAGGGGCGGGAGTTCAACCTCAACTTGCAGTGGCTCCCGGATACGTACTTCCTGGCAATGTGTACTTCGCAGGAATACACCCTAATAATCGAACTCTTCGTGTAGACGGAGTTGGGACGATGACGATTCCTGCAGGTGTTTCCGTGGAGACGACTCCGGACTTCGGCGGCAGTGCATTTGTCGGCTCTACAAATCAGACGGTGATCAACCAAGGCACCATCCGTTCGGGCACTGCGAATCGCACGCTGACGATTCAGCCACAGGCATTGCAGAACTTCGGGACCATTCAAGCCGAGAATTCGGCATCAATGGTGGTGAACTCCGGAGCATTTGAGAACCAGGGAGCGTTGACAGCTACTGGAGCTGCAGTCTTGACGGTTAGGCCAACAGTATTCTCAAATTTTCTGGACCTAACGTCCCTTGGCAACAATCGGTTTGGGGTCACGCTTCAAGGCGGAACGTATGAAGTCGATGGCGGTACACTCCGATTGTTCCAAGGAACGAATACCGCTCACTCGTTTGTGGTCCAGAAGCTGAACGCGGAGTTGATTTTCGTGGGCGCTAATCCACGAGTTTATGGAAACACGACGAATACGGATAGCGCAATTGCCGAAGTGTCCGAGATTGGTGCGGGAGGCACGCTGCGGTTGCGAGATGGAGCATTCTATGGACCGCCTGGAGAGTTACTGGTGCGTGGCACAGTCGAAGTGGATGCGACGAGCCAGTTTGGACTCGCTCCGTCAGCCCCCATCACCAATGATGGCCTAGAAAGCCACTTCGCAGCAGACGGCAACGATTCGAATAGTGCCGCTGGAGCGGGAACAATCACGGCCACCCGCGTTGGTGCGACATTTGCGCCTGGCGTTGAGGGGCAAGGGTACTCTTTCGACGGTCAAAATGATTACGTCACCATTCCCGCAGATCCGTCACTGAACAATGCAAACCTCACGGTCTCTGCCTGGTACAAACTCGATCAGTTGTTAACCGGCCCGAGATTGATTCTGAGCAAAACGATCGGGTCCGGTACGCTCAACTCGTACGCCGTTTGGCTCGATGGTGACTTTCTCCGATTCGGGATCGGCAACGCTGGAGGCCTTGATTTCCAAAGCGCAGCAATCACTCGCCAGGTGGGCAAGTGGAATCACGTTGCCATGGCATTTAGCGATAACAACGATTTGGTGCAACTCTTCCATAATGGATCGCTGCTGCACTCCTTCTCTACGACCCGTTCAATTAGCTACGACAATGGAAGACCTCATGTGATCGGTGCCGATATTGAGAACGGGAATCCGGCCTTCTTCTTTCCGGGAGTGATCGACGAGGTTCGCTATTACGACCGCGCGCTCACCGCAACTGAAATCTTCAATATCGCTGCCAATTCGCCAGGACTAACCACGCGTGTTCGGCAAGTCGATGGCACCGTTCAAATCGACGGTGCATTGGCAAGTTTTCGCGATTACCGATTGGAAGGAGGCACCCTCTTTGGGTCAGGCCTTCTGCCAGCGAACTTGGAACAAACGGGTGGGCTCCTGGCGCCTGGCAATTCGCCTGGCTGCCTGGAGATCGATGGGAACTACAATCTCGAAGCGGCGGGTACGCTGCAAATCGAAATCGATGGGCCAACGGTCTGCACACAGTATGACCAGTTGCAAGTCGATGGAAACGTCACGCTGGCTGGCACCCTGAATGTCGTGCTGAACCCCACTTACAGCCCTACCATCGGCCAAAAGTTCTTGATCCTCGAGAACGACCTTACGGACGCCATCTCAGGTCAGTTCCTCTACGATGGCAACGCGCTCCGCGAACGCCAAGTCTTCCTCGTCAACGGTAACCAACTCTTCCGTATCAGCTACATCGCAGGCGATGGCAACGATGTGGAGCTGGAGTTCTTAGGGAAAGGAACCTTGGTCAGTAACACCAACGATGCTGGATTCGGTTCGTTGCGTCAAGCCGTCGCAGATGCAAACGCATCATCGGGACACGATCTGATCGCGTTCGCGATCGATGATGCGCTACTCGTAGGTGGTCGGTATCTGATCGAAGCAGGGGACGGGTTGCTCGTAAGCGATATGTCCACGATCGACGCAACCACGCAATTTGACTTTGCGGGTGACCCGCTTGTTGAACTCCGCAACGAATCTGTCGTACCTTCTCCAACAGGGTTCGCGTTTCCCCTTGATGGTTTCTTGAGCTACGACGCTTCGGGAAGTTCCTTGCGAGGGTTCTCGCTGACGGGTTGGGCGAATGGAGTAACCGTCAACGCCAACGACGTTCTGATTGCAGGCAACTACTTTGGTATTCCGCTCGATGGCTCCAGCGGTGGCGGCAACGAGATCGGCATCCAAGCCAGCTCGGATTACACGGGCATCGTGATCGGAGGGATCGAGAGCCGTGATCGAAATGTCATCGCGAACTCGAGCGTGGCAGGGATCGACTTGTTCGCAATCAGCGGAGTCGTCATTCAAGGTAACTACATCGGTACCGATCCGACGGGCATGAGCAACCTTCCCAATCAACGCGGTATCCGCATTCAACGCTCGATCGTTGGCTTGGCCGATGACAATCGGATCGGTAGCTTGGCAACGGGCGCTGGAAACTTGATTAGTGGCAATACGATCGCTGGTGTCGAGATCGACGGTGGTTTCGCAGGTATTGAAAACAATCAGGTGATCGGTAACTGGATTGGTGTCGATGCAACAGGTAATGCTGCGTTGCCCAATGGGGTAGGGGTGCTTCTGATCAATTCGACCTTTGCGACAACGGTTGCGAGCAATGTAATCAGCGGCAATAACACCCACGGAATCTTGATCACCGATGGAGCGGTGGGCAACACGATCGCCGGCAACATCCTAGGTCTCAACGCCGATGGCACTACCGCGGTGCCGAATCTCAACCACGGTATCTCGATCGAGAACGGCTCTGCCAACAACGTCATCGGAGGCTTGGATACGGACTCGCGCAACATCATCAGCGGCAATAACCTGTTTGGGGTTTCCGTCACTTCCTCCAATGACAATCGCATTCTGGGCAACTACTTGGGATTGGATAGGACGGGTGCATTGCAACTGGCCAACGGTCTAGGTGCTATATCGCTCAACAATGCAAGCTTCACGTCGATTGGCTCCAACGGAACTGAGTTGAATAGAAATCGAATCGTCGGTGCCGACGCTAGCCAAACGGGGATTTCTCTTGAAAACCAATCGAACTCCAACGCCATTACCGCCAATCACTTTGGACTGAGCGCGTCCGATCAGCCACTTGGATACTTAAACAATGTGATTCTCATCTCCGATTCCGACGAGAACACGATTGGCGGGACGACCGAGGCAGAACGTAACGTCCTCGGACAGTACACAAGCCATGGCATCTTGATCACCAACGGTTCCGAGTTGAATGTCGTAACGGGCAACTACGTGGGAGTGCATCCTGACGGCAATTCGCCTCTCTTCACCGAATCGCATCAGACGACGGGTATCGCTCTCATCAACTCCCCCAACAACTTCATCGGCCTAGCGACGATCGGGGCAGGGAATCTCATCAGCGGAAACCAGACCGGGATTTTTATTGGTGGGACTCAGTCGACCTCGAACGAAATCATCGGTAACGCGATTGGACTCAATGCAGATGGCAATGCTGCGATCGGCAATGAACAAGGGATTCTGATCGGAGACGCTCGGAACACGCGAGTGGGTGGTGTCGCAGTAGGGCAACGCAACATCATCAGTGGCAATCGTATCGGGATCGGCATCTACGGTGACAACCGCGATACGACCATCAGCGGCAATTGGATCGGGACCGATGCTTCGGGCGATACTCAAACGGGGATGGCCGTTGGGAATCTCGAGTCGGGTATCGTCTACCAAGGTGGGATCCGCGGGGTGATCCGCGACAACTTGATCGTGCAGGCCGGTGTTTTCGGACCGTCGCCGCCAGAGCCCCCTGGAGCTATCGACGTCCAAGCCGGCAATGTAGTCCTTTCACGGAACCTGATTCACAACAACTACAAAAAGTCCATCACCACGGCAGTATCGCCTGGAGCCGTCACGATCACACAAGCTCGATTGGACGGCATCGTGCTGGGCAAGATCGAGGATGCAACTCCATTCACAACATTCCTTGTCGAGTTCTTCTCTGCCAGCGAAGAAGGTCAAGCCGAAGTCTACGTCGGGTCTGGAGCGGTCGTAACTAACGAAGATGGCTTCGCCGAGTTCGAAATAGGTGGGCTGGGGGACTTGATTCCAGGCAAGTTCTTGACGGCCACGATCACTGGCACTCGGACCGAAGGTGGGGACGATCGCAACACGTCTCCGATCGCTCAAGGAAAGGTACCCCAAGTCGCCATCATTCGCGGCCTCCCTGATTTCAGTCGAGAAGGGACTTCGATCAGCGCTCAAGCCTTCGCAATCGATAGCACCATTACGGGTTATGCGATCACCGGTTACCTGTGGCAAGTCCTCCAGGACAATCAACCTTATCTGACAGGCAACGAAGCGAGTATCCAATTCGCCCCAGAAGATCAAGGCATCTACCGTGTCCAATTGACGTTAACGCTGACCGACATCAACGGAACGGGTGATCAGCAAACGGTGGTTCTGGGACCGCATTTGATTACCGTCAGCAACGTCGCTCCGTCGCCGCAGTTCGAGATCCATCCCAATCGACCGACTGCAAATCAACCAGTGACGTTTTCAAGCACCAGTAGCGATCCGGGGCAGTGGGACGTGCTGACTCACGCCTGGGAAGTTCGTTATGGTAGCGACGTCGTCTTTTCACAAGCGGCCGATCCCAATGCCACAGAGGTTAGCTTTACCCCGACAGTTGGCGGTATCTACTTCGTAACACTGACCGTGGACGACAATGACGGTGGTCCGACCGGGGCTCGGAGCTTGCAGCGACTCTTCGAAGTCGCTGGCTTGCCTGGCCAAGCCGCCATCATTGCTCCGACATCGGGTAGCGAAGGGCAAACCATTCGCGCTCGTGTCCCCGAATCGGAATTGCAACGTACCGAACAACTTGACTTCACTTGGAGAGTCGAGAAGCGGGACTCCCTTGCGAGTCCGCCCGTGAACTTCGATTTCACCATTCCCTCGGAGGGGGTGATCGAATTCGTGCCGGACGACAACGGCATCTACCGCGTGTACCTGACCATCAGCGACAGTTCTGGATCCCTGCCTGAAACGGAGCACGACATCGAGGTTTCCAATGCGAGTCCGACGGTGGTGCTGCGTAGCGGTACTCCGCTCGCTGAGGTTGGACTACCCATCACCTTGGAGGCCGAAATCAACGACCCAGGCTTTGCCGACACGCATGAAGTGGCATGGGTTGTCGAACGCAATGGTGTGACCGTCGCTACCGGCAATAACAGCAGTGGTCCCTACGAATTCACCTTCACCCCCACGCAGAGCGGCAGAGCGGTGTGTACAAGGTCATCGCAACCGCCACCGACGATGACTTTTCGTTGCTCACAAACGTTGGCCGTGGCAGCGGCCAGAAGGTCTTCTACGTGAGCGACTCCGCATTGGCCCTGACCATCCAGTCACCAACGACGAGCCTGCTAGAAGGGGAAAGATACCCCTTCAACGCCATTCTGCCGAGCAGCGCGACGGTTTCGAGTTATCAATGGACTGCCGTCGACGTCCGAGGCCGGACGGTGGCCGAACAGGCCGGAAGCGGTCCGACGGTCGCCGTATTCGAGTTCGTCCCACCGCGAGGGGGCGAATTCCTGGTCGTGCTCGAAGCCATCTTTACTGATGGAAGAGTGGCCCGGGCCATTTCGGACGAACTCAACGCGACAGGGCTGGCACCGACCATCGTCGATTTGTCGGTAGTCACTCCTCCTGGAAACACTCCCGTCACGGAGGGGATGGAAGTCACGGTGCGCGCCAATGCAACCGACCCCGGCGAGACCGTGGGTTTAACTTATCGATGGGAATTGATGCGACCCGGGGGAGGCTGGGTCGAAGTCGAAGGACTCGCGCGCCGGCCTAGCGATATGCGTTTTGTTCCTACGAACAACGGACTGCACCAAATTCGTGTTACGGTAACCGATTCACAAGGCCTCGCAGCCCCCCAGGAATTGGTCCGGTTCAGCACGACAGGGATCGAAGTTGAGAATCTCGCACCCAATGTGCGTTTGCTGGTGGTGGGCAACACGGATACGAACGTGACCTTCAGGGCACAAGCCACCGACCCAGGCGCGGACGATCAACCGGGATTGAGGTATGCATGGAGTGTCAACGGAGGGGCATTCACTGACCCTTCAGCGAGCGACACACGCTCCGTTGATTTGAGCGGTCTCCATACTCTTCGGGTCCGTGTCTCGGATGACACGACCTTCACCGAAGTAAGTTCCTACATCCTGCAAGGGACTAGCGGGATCGACAACGTTACCCTCACGTCCACGGATGCCGCCAATGCGGTGGCCGCGAATGCCCAGCAGATCGTTTACCTGGCGCTCGATGGAGATGATCAGATCACGGTTGCTTCTGGAATCAGCC
Source organism: Pirellula sp. (assembly GCA_025459275.1). Lineage (GTDB taxonomy): Bacteria > Planctomycetota > Planctomycetia > Pirellulales > Pirellulaceae > JBKCUI01. Next base: position 16,374 of record JALOQW010000105.1, on the reverse strand, counting down.
TTCCCGTTTTGATCTTCGGCGGGGCAGGTAACGACACATTGAACGCATCGGCCGCGACTGGGCCTGTGCTGCTCGATGGTGGTGATGGGGATGATATCCTTCGCGGTGGAACGGGCAACGACCTACTCATCGCAGGTTCTGGAACGAATCAGCTCTATGGCGGAGACGGAAACAATCGTTTCATCGGCGGCGGCAACGACACCATGGTCGGTGGCGTCCAAGATGACTACTACGAAGTCCACTTCAGCACCGTCGTCATTCAAGATACCGGAGGTGGTTTCAACACCATCGATTTGAATGCGGCCCAACAGGGAGTCAGCCTTGATTTCGGATTGACCGACGGGACGGCTCAAGAAGTTTTCGCAGGGAGTACTCTATCGCTCGATGGTAATTTCCAGCGACTGGTTGGTAGTCCGCACAACGATCAGTTCCAGTCCGACATCCCAGGCACGGAACTATTCGGTGGTGCGGGGAACGACCAACTCATTGCCAATGGAACTGACATTGTGCTCAATGGGGGAGATGGTGACGACGAGTTCATTTTGAGCGATGCTAGCGCGACCATCCTGGGTGGCTCGGGGAATAACTCTGTACTTGGAACGCTGGAAGTAGGTGGCGTGTCCGACATCGATCTTGGGAACGGCAACGGGACCGTCAATATCGTTGGGGCAGCTCCAGCCGTCGGCGAATCATTGGCGAAGGTTACGATTGTTGGAGGTCTCGGTGCGAACACCATCACCGCCGAGCGGGTTCAAGGCACCATCTACGCCTACACGGGTCGGGAGGCCGGCGCGATCAGCGAATTTGGATCGGCGACATCGCCATCGGCCAGCTTGATTTCTATCAACAACTCGAGCGATATCGATATCTTCGGTTCGGCACTTCCCGGCAATCGGTTGGTCGTTACCAACAGTCAAGATATCTCGATCTTCGGTGGCGGCGGTGACGAAGCGGTGTTGACGGATGTAACCCGAGCAACCATTGACGGTTCGTTGTTTGGATCCGCAACCGGACCTCAAGCGATGACGGCCACGATCACCAGTTCCAGCGACATCGATATCTTTGGTTCGGCGCAGCCGAATGTAACGCTGACGTCGACCATCACCAGCTCATCGGACATCGATATCTTCGGCTCCGCACGTCAGGCGAACCAAATCACAGTGACTGCCAGCAGCGACATCAGTATCTTTGGAATGGCAGAGGGATCGATCGAAATAGGGGATGATTCAGGAAACCTTGTCGAACGGACCTCGATCGCAATCTCCGATTTCGGTTCGGCCACTCCGAAGACGCTTTCGATTACGCTGAACCAAAGCCAAGACATCGACATCTTTGGCTCGGCCTCGCCGACAGGCACCCCTATCTCTGCGATTGTCAATGCATCGAGCGATATCTCGATCTTCGGCTCTGCGGCGCGTCAATCTTCGATTGTCGTGACGGCTAGCCAGGATATCGATATCTTTGGGTTGGTTGACGGCGAGGTGCGGCTAGGACCTGCGGATCCCAACGCGACGGGTGACGGGGTGACGCGTGCCATCATCGATGCTAGCGGATTTGGTTCCGTTTCACCGAACACTTCATCGCTGACATTGCTTGTGAACAATGGCTCGGATATCGACATCTTTGGGGGCGTCTCCCCGAACGGCTCGGCGCTCAATGCCACAATATTGAACTCGTCGGACATCGATATCTTTGGTTCTGTGAGAGGGGGAACCATCACTGTCACCACTAGCCAAGATATCGACATCTTTGGGCAAGGGAGCGAATCGGTATCCCTCGATGACGTGGATCGAGCCGCGGTCTTCACCGAAACGCTTGATATCTTTGGTTCCGCCAATCCAAGACCCGCACTCCTGGTCAGCGTCCTCAACCAGAGCAGCGACATTTCGATTTTCGGTAGTGCGACTCGCAACGCCAACATCGTTGTCACCAACAGTTCCGACATTGATATCTTTGGAGGAGCCGCAGTCACTGAGTTGGACGGTAACACGTACGTAGGCGACGTCGCGACGCTGAATGGTGTCATTAACGCGACGGTCGTGGCGGGGGTCTTTGGAAGCGCTGTTCCTACCGGCTCGAAAGTCTTGAACCTAACGGTGGTCAACAACAGCTCGGATATCGATATCTTTGGAAGTGCCAAAGGTCCTTCAAGCCTTACAGTCAGTGCCTCTCAAGACATCTCCATCTTCGGCGGTTATGGGGATGAGGTGTCGCTCGAAGAGGCCATGCGCGTGCGTGTCGAGGGTGGAGTCTTCGGCAGTGCTACCGGCTCGGGAAGCAATCGGGGCTTGGCCGTCAATATTCTCAGCGGCAGTTCGGATATCGGAATCTTTGGAACCGACATCGAAGACTCCGTTACGGTTTCGGGAGGCTTGCGTGTAGGCGTTTCCTTGCGCGGTGGCAACGACCAAGTGACCATCGTCGACGCAGAGCAGTTTGTTGGGCTCTTCGATGATGAAGACGACTACGCCTTGGTCGAATCCGGTTCCGATATCTTGCTCTACCTTGCGGAGGGGAACGATCGAGCCCGAGTGGAAGGTGGTGAAAATGTCCGCGTTATCGGCGGCGAAGGGAATGACGAGTTTCTCCTCGTCGATGGGACACTGATCGATATCGATGGCGGGCTGGGAGAAGATTACTTGCTGGTGGTCGGCGGTTCATCCCTCACAGCTCGATTGGATGATGGCAACGATCGATCCACGATGCTTGCCGGTCAAGGATCCTTGATTGCTGGTGGCGATGGCGGCGACGTGATGAAGGTCGTTGGCAGTTTGGGCCGAACTCTTTCTGCTGGTCAGGTGCATGCACTCATCGATGGTCAGGGTGGAGACGACCAACTCTCGGTGCTGCCTTTGTTTTCTTTAGAGGATCCCTTGGGATCTGGATCCGAATTCCCTTTGGATGATGCTCCGGTTTGGATAAATAACTTGTCGACGGAATGGACATCGCCAATGTCGACCCGTTACCCATCCTCGATCGCTTTGGTGGGAGGTGTAGGCAATGATCGGCTTGAGTTGTGGGGCAACCAGCGTTTGTATGGAATGGGTGGTGACGGTAATGACGAACTGCACCTGCTGGGGGGCAGCACCAGTACGCTCGCCGGTGGTGACGGTAATGATCGCTTCTACCTCCGTTCCGAAGGAGTTGACAACTATGTCTTTGGTGGCGAAGACCAAGACGAGGTCTATGCATACGCAGGTTCGAAGCTGGCAGTCTTCGCCGAAGGTGGAGATGACTTTGTCGAATTCGCACAAGAAGCTGGACAATCAGTGGTGCAGAGCTTTGCACGAGGCGGTGCAGGCGACGACAACTTGGAAGTGCGAGCGGGTCGCGATTTAGTGATCGCAGGAGACTTGGGCTCGAACAACCTAGCGGTATTTGCGGGGAACAACATCGTTGCAGCCGGGGGCGTGGGAAATGATTCACTGGTTGCGTGGGGTGGTGACAACGTCGTTTTGTTGGGCGAATCGGGGAACGACCTTCTTCAATTCGAAGGGGGCATCGGCGTCATTCTCTCGGGGGGGGATGGCAACGATGTTCTAGAGGCCATCGAACACAACGTCGATCTCTATGGAGATGACGGGGATGACACTTACGCCATCCACCCGACTCCTAGCTCGGGGCTCATTCGCATGCGCGAGTTGTTGTACATCGATGGGACGAACTTCGAGGCCGAAGCCAGAGGTTCCGATACCATCGATCTTTCCAGGTTTACGACAGGAGCTACGCTCGACTTGCGAGTTATCGATTCCGAGCAAATCGTCATTCCAGGCCAAATGAGCTTGCTTCTGCGAGGTGCCTTCGAAAACGTCCTGGGCACATCGGGAGATGATGTCCTTTATGGAAATGATGAATCGAACATCTTGGAGGGTGGACCCGGGAATGATCAGTTGTTCGGCTTTGCCGGTGATGACATTCTGAATGGCGGGGACGGAGACGATGCTCTGGTTGGTGGCGATGGCAACGATACGTACATCTTCGCCACGGGTCCAGGTGTGTCGATCGGAAGTGATACCGTGATCGAAGCTGAACAGGGCGGTATCGACCTACTCGACTTCAGCGGGATGCCTATGGGCCTTGGTATTCTTGATCTCGGAACAGCCGATCCGCAAGTACTCGCAAGTGGTCTGCTGACATTACGACTGCGATTGAATGAACAAGTGAATGCACCCGAGGCATGGATTGAAGAGGTGCGAGGCACTCCCTTTAACGATGCGGTTCAAGGCAACGATCTCGACAACCGGTTCGAATTGCTCGGGGGGGACGATGTAGTCGACGGTGGCGGAGGAGACGATATCTACGTCTTCCGAGGGTCGCAATTGGGGTCACTGATCATTGAAGACTTAGCCGAATACGCAGGGCTTCGAACCTTAGATTTTGCATCCTTCGACGCGCCGATCGATTTGGACCTGGAGTGGTCGAGCATGCAGGATCTCGGCGGCGAGTTGATCCTGACACTTGTTGATCCGTCGTCGATCGCCAATGTCATCGGAACGAGTTACAACGATACGATTCGAGGGAATGATCGCGATAACATTATCTACGGGGCCGCAGGGAGTGACCTGCTCGATGGCCGAGGTGGGAATGACACGCTGGTGGCGGACTTGCCTCAAGTCGTGTTACTGGATTTTGATAGCGCGTTCCGGCTGGAAAGAGGGGACTACGATTACTCCCCTGAGGAGCGGCAGCTTGTCCTTGAAGCAATCGAAGCCCGTTTTGCGGCATTCAACTGGCGTTTCACACTTGATGAATCCGAAGCTCGCGCTTGGACAACCAGCTTAGGACGCTCTTACGTTACCTTGGCATTCAGTGAAGGTCGCGGTGGAGGAGTCAGCGGGGATGCGGGGGAGATCGATTTCCGAAACATCAATCGCAGCCTGATCAGCCAAGTCAACATCAACGCACTCAAGACAACTGTCGCGGAACTGCTTGGGTCTGAGCATACACCTGAAGAGTATTCCAATGCCATCGTAGCACTCTCAGCGCACATTGCCGCCCATGAATTAGGGCATACGGCGGGATTGCGACATGCGGATGCGTTTGGACCGATCGGTAGCGGATATTTCGAAGCGAATACAACGGCCTACGCGATGCCTTGGATACGCCGTTCCATCTCATGGCCAGTCCCGCATCGGTCGGCACGACCATTCTCGATGCCTTGGGCAATACATTCTTTGGAGCTCGTGAGTCGATCAAGCTGGCATTCAATGAGATCGGGCATACCATCCGGGAGGTGAATGCTCCGTTCCAGAGCCATTCAGTTCGAGATGCAACTGCATTCGATTTGGGCGGGCTCTCGCCGTTGTACGTCCCGAATTTGGTACCGGAAAGCGGCCATACCTATTCGGGCAAGGTCTTTGATGTTTCGGCCATCGCTGTGGTGGGAGAGCTCAAACACGAAGGTTCCGTCAGTGAGACCGATGTCTACCGATTTACAGGACGACCAGGTGAGTGGGTCAACATCGAATTGATCGCCAATGGGCTTCGTCCGGTTCGCGGTGACTTGTTCGATGGACGCATCCGGGTCTATCGAGCCAATGGTGAGCTCTTAGCAGAAAATGACGACGAATTCGAAGGGACCAAGGACGCAACGTTGTTTGACGTCAAGCTACCGGAGGACGGGGCCGAGGACGAGGAGTACTACATCGAAGTATCTCTCTCCGAGCAACCGGCCTTTGGTCAAGGTGGCCGCTACGAGCTGTTCGTATCGCGATTCCGAGATTTGCCGGCAGCCGACGGAGGCCAGGTGGCCCAAGCACCAGGAGACACCCTCATCGGTGGAGTGGGGAGCAATGTGATTCGTGGCGGCGCGGCGAACGATAAGGTTTTTGCGACCCAAGGCGCGGTCAATGACCTAGTCTTCGGTCAAGGCGGCTCCGATACGTTCGATTACTTGGGCTTGGACTACACCGTTGGCAATCTCGATTCCGTCGAAAGTGTAGTGAATCAAAACATCGCCCCAACCGCGGTGCTTGATGGTGTTCCGACGGTGCCGATTGATTCCGGAACGGAGTTTACTGTTCGACTGGAATCCCCCTACTTTGATCCTTCGCAGTCCGACACTGCAGCAGGCTTCCGATTTGCGTTCGAGCTGAAGAGGGACGATGGAACGGTTGTCGCGGGAAGTCTGACGGAGAGCTATGCGAACGCAAGCACCATTGCCTCGCGCGACTTTGTTGTGACCAGCGGAGGCAACTACATCGTGAAGGCGAGGATTCTCGACCAGCAGAGTGGGTACCGCGATTATGTCCGGAACTTGGAAGTGCTGGGTGGTCCAGAGAATGAGCCCCCGACTGAAATCGTCATGGACGTCACGACCGTCGCAGAGAATCAGCCCATTGGGACGCTTGTTGGAACACTGACTGCGATCGATCCCGACGAGGACGATCAGCACACGTTTACCTTGGTGGATGGTGAAGGTGACTCCGACAACGCAATCTTCGAGATAGTGGGTCGAGAGATCCGAACATTGGCAGTGCTCGATTACGAAGCAAAGTCCCAGTACAGCATTCGCGTCCGCGCCACGGACAGTTCTGGGAGTACCTTGGATCGTTCCTTCGCTCTGAACGTGTTGAACATACCGGAGTTGATAGGAGACATCGTTGTTGGTGACGGCACCATTCAAAGATCGCTGATCAAGCAGCTCACGATGGTTTTTGATTCCGAGCTCGAGATCGATTCCGGAGCGTTCAAGGTTCAGCAACGGCTGTTTGACGCGAACAACCTGTTGGTGCCTAAGGATGTCCCAATCCTCGTTCAGCAAACCCCCTTACCGAATGGGCACTGGCAGGTCCAGATCACCTTTGTGTTCTCGGGGACCGACTATCCGGTACGGAGTGGATCGCTGGCGCTCCAGGACGGAAACTACCAGCTGATCATCGATGGTTCGAAGATCCGATCTAACCAATCGTTGCTCGCATTCGATGCGGATGGGAATGGCACTCAAGGTGGTATACGCACGTTGGGTGCGAACGAGGCGGATCGCTTCTACGCATTCTTTGGAGATCTTCGAGGGATCCGGGCCGTAGGGGCCGTAGACAATAACGAGCTTCGCAAGACGTTGGGCAAAACCTCATCGCATCCCGACTTTAACGGGCTATTTGACGCGAACGGAGACAACGCGATCGGCGCATTTGACAACAACGAAATGCGGAAGAGTCTTCTTAAACGAACCTTGGAATGGAGATAGTTCGCTATGAATGTTTCAACGAGTATCTTAAGCAAGTGCAGCCAACTCAGTCACGGCTTTGTCGTCCGTAGCTGCGCTACGATGGTCTTCTTAGCGGCGATCCTTAGCTTTTCTGTAACAGAAGGGAAAGCTGGCTTCATTTACCATGTCGATCTGGATCCCCATCAAGCTGGGATTCAAAATTCGATACAGGTGATTTCGGGTCAATCCTTCGACGCGCACCTCGTTTTGGAAATGGTGTGCGACATTGGCATCGACAGCCATGCGGTGAGTGTTGTGTTCGATACGCAAGGTCTGGCCCTGAATTCCGCGAAAAATACTCCTATGCCAGAGTTTAATACCTACGTCAGTACACTTAACGTCAAAGATGGACTGATTTCCTCGTTCCAGGGAGAGGCGAAGACCATTGGCAGTGGTCCCGTAGGATACCTGCTTGGCACGATCGGCACGTTTCGCTTTACTGCGATCGGTTCCGGAGGAGTCTTTGAGATCAAGCCATTCGAGGATTCTATATTTGACGGCACCTTCAACAATCAGCTCGATATGGTCTCAGTAGAGTTGATGTCCAGTATTGTGACCATTACTGCTATTCCTGAGCCATCCATGTTCTCAATGATGTTGATTGGGATGGCTTGTTTCGCAACAACTCGGCGTCGATGTACGCAGTGAGCATCGAAGGCATCAGAAACATTTATCCCATCATGAATTCTCGAACCGCATCGAAGGTGACTCAATGAAGATACCAAGCTGGCAGGCCATCATGTTTGGCACGTGCTCATTCGGGATGATCGCATTCGCAAATCCATTACAAGCCGGTCTGGTGTTTTCAATCGACTTGGATCCGAATACCGCTGGTGTTCAGAATTCCATTTCCGTGCAGCCTGGCGATTCGGTCACTGCCGCACTCGTGCTGGAATTGACAGAGGCGACCTCTCTGGATTCATATCGAATTAGCCTGCGCTTCGATACTGCAGGTCTGGCGTTCAACGAAGCGACCGCGTCGCCACTCTCAGGGTTTCGGAATAACTCCAGCGTTCAGCACTCTGGCGGCGTTGTTTCAGCTTTCGGAGCCGAATCGCTCCAAATAGGAGCTGGTCCGAGTGCCCCGCTGACAGGCGTCATCGGAACCGTGAAGTTCACGGCCTTAGGCGCTTCTGGGATGTTCGTGGTCGAACCTTGGGAGGACCCCGTATTTGACGGGTCGTTCGACAACAACTTCCTTCCACTCGCGCCCACCCTCCAGAGCGGTGCTGTCAACATTTCGGCAGTACCCGAGCCATCGTCCATGGCACTTCTGGCATTGAGTCTATTGCCCCTTCTGTGCAGAAAGAAGTTGCGTGGAACCAGTGTGGCACGACGCTCCGCGTCGTGATGAACTCGGTGTTTGGAATGGATGTTTCTTCGATGTTCTGATCTCAATGCCAACGACGCGGAGCGTCGTTCCACATTAGGCGTTCTACACTAGGAGTCCTCGTCGATGTCTAATCATTCTGCCGGCGATATCGCGAAGGAATCGATCGATCCAGATGTGACGACATCGATCGCCCAGCCGCTGGAGGATACGACCCATCACTTTGACCCGAATGTTGCACCAACCCATCTGGCGGATTCGGCGTTGTCGTCTCAAACGACCAAGAAGATCGAGATTCCCGGCTATCGAATCCTTGGGGAGTTAGGACGTGGGGGAATGGGGATGGTTTATCGCGCCAAACAGGTGCGAGCGGACCGATTGGTGGCTCTGAAGGTCATGCTCAACGTCGCGCATGCGAAGCCTGAGGAAGTGGAACGTTTTCACATCGAGGTGCAAGCAGCAGGGAAACTGCAGCATCCCAACATCGTGCAAGTGTACGATGTTGGACAGGTCGACGAACTTCCCTACTTCACGCAAGAATACGTCTCCGGTGGCACCCTCTCGCAGAAAATCGCCAACCAATTGTTAGGGCATCAAGAGACCGCCACTGCGATGATGACACTCAGCAAAGCGATCGCGTACGCGCATGGCAAAGGAATCATCCACCGTGATCTCAAGCCATCGAATATCTTGATCGCCGAGGATGGTGGACTGAAGATTGCTGACTTCGGTTTAGCGCGGCGCACGGAAGATCAGAGCCACCTCACGCGCGACGGGATGATCGTCGGTACGCCGAGTTACATGGCGCCAGAACAGGCATATGGCAGCGTGCATGAAATCGGCCCTCTATGCGATGTGTACTCTCTCGGGGCAATCCTTTACGAATTACTCACCGGTCGTCCACCCTTCAAGGGTGCGTCGGTTTGGGAAGTGATCAACCTAGTCCGCTCATCCGAGCCGAATCCTCCATCCACATTACGCCCAGACACCCCAAAAGATCTGGAGACGATTTGTCTGAAGTGTCTTCAGAAGGATCCCGCTAAACGGTACACCAGTGCCACAGCATTGGCCGAAGACTTGCAACGGCACTTGAACCACGAACCAATCCTTGCGCGACCTATCGGTCAGTGGGAGCGGTTGCTTCGATTGTGCAGACGTCATCCACGCGAGGCGACTTTGGCAAGTGTTCTTGCGAGCGTCTTGGTGTTGTTCACCATCGGCGCGTCGTGGGCCGCACTTAAGATGGCGTACCAAAGAGATCAAATCGCAAGTGAGAAAAAGACGTCGGACCAGCGTTTGAGTTTGTACAAGGATACGGTGTCGACGTTCGTAAACGCAGCCCCGCAATCGCTCGACGGAGTCCCTTTTGCCGATGGTTTCCAGAAAGAGCTTCGGGGTATGATCGGCGAACTATTGAGTTCGTCGGACACGTCAACGGCTGACGTGGGGCCTTCGCAACAGTGGGCGTTGGCGGGGGTTGCGATTCGCCAAGGGGATATGCTTGTGAAACAAGCCGAGTTGTTACTCCGGCAAGGGTCGGATCAGTCCGAAGCGTCCTCTCTCCTTACCGATGCACTCAACGAATTCGAGCGGGCAGAGCAGTCGTTTCGATCTGTACTCGAACGAGGGGAGGGAGACCGCGCCAAAGGACTTAGCAATCTCGCGTTGAGTCTGTCTCAACAAGCGGTTGCGAAGCGTTTGATCGGAGATCACATCGCTTCGGAAGACCTGTATCGTCAGGCCATTGCACTGCGTCAGCAAGCCGCTGATCTACCATTATCCGAGAAGGATCCATTGCAGCGATTGGCTGAACTGGGCCGCGAATATACGAATTTGACGGAATTGCAGTTCGCCTTAGCAAAAGTGGAAACCGAACCTCAGCTACGAGCCGAACGTCTTGCGGAATCACGAAAGAGCGCGCAGATCGCTGTTGACCTTCTCCGAGAGGCCGTCGATGGGCCCAAGGCAAAAGAGTATCCGCCCAAGGCCAACGCGATTCGTGATCGCATGTTGGCGTGCGAACTGGCGGCTTCCATCTGTGTCGAGCAACGCATGTTCGAAAACGCCGATCCTTACTACGCTGAAGGTCTGTTAGCTGCACAACGCGCCGTGGAGATGGAACCTACACGGTTTTCGCATCGGCTGGGGCTGATCAAATTCAGTGCGAGCTACGGAGACTACTTGCTAATGCATGCCAAAGATCCTGCCGCGGCCAGGACCAAGTACGTTGTCAGTATGCTGCAATTGAGGGAGATCTTCTCTAATGATGCCTTCCTTAACCTTCAGGAAGACGGACTCGCTATGGGCTACTATCGATTGGGTCTGGCGTCCGTCGGGCAAGGCAATCAGGAGCAAGCCAGAAAGTATTTCGAACGCTGCGCTCTGATCCGAGACCTCGATTTGAGGCAACGCTCCGACAGCGCTGCAGCCCGCGCAAATCCCGACGTCTTGCTGGGGGCTCGCATAGGCTTGATGCTGGCGAATGCACGCAGTGGCAATACTCAAGAGGCCGTGGACGAAGCCCATCGATTGATCGAGCGTGCCCTCACCGATCCACCACCTGAAGGACCGATTGAGCCATATCTCATGCTGCAGCATGCGGCCGCTACACTGGGGATCCTCTCGGAACAGTTGACGGATCCCGACAAGGAAGTGCTACTCGCCGAGGCAGTTGCCACCATACGAAAGAGCATCGAGTTTGGGTTTTCCGATCGACAACACCTGATGACGGACCCCGATTTGCAACCCTTGCAACGGTCGCCGGAGTTTGAGCAACTACAGTCCGACCTGGAGAAGTGAGGGCTTATGGGAAAAGACAGACTTGCAAATTTGACGGACGAAGAGCTGCGTGGGAAGCTTAAGACGTTCAAGACACTTCAAGCTACCACAGCATCTCAGTTTGCCATGTCAAACGGCTTGCGTTCGGAGCTCAGGAAACGCGAAGATACTAGTCGCAATATCGATAAGTCCTAACGCTGCAACGATTACTCGGATTCTCGATTCTGACCGTGAACACCGGAGCGCGGTCGTTCGGAATCAATGAACAGAACAAATCCTTTCGATCGTCAGCTTTATGTTTCGATTCGCGGAGCAATGAGCTCAGTAGGCAATTCCTTTGTGCCGCTGTATCCTATGGACTTGGTCGCAGAATTCTGATGTCGAGTCGGGTATCACGGAGGTTCAGGGGCTATGGTCCAAACCGTTGGCAAGCGAAAGCGCAAACTGTCCTTAAAAGTTACCAAACGCCGGGACATCCGGAGCCGTCTTGGACATATGACGGTTCGCCAAGCCGCGCGACTCTTGGATCCCAAAGGAGCTGAACAGCTTCGTCTGGCGTCAAAGATCGAAATAGACGCTGCAGAACACATCAAGATTCTTGGTGACACCTTGATCGCTCGCGTGCCCGATCGTTCGCTTGCCAGCGGCTGGGCTCGCGTGACGTTGGTTGAGAAAACGAGTCGAGCTGATGGGCTGCAACTCTCTTGCGATGCGTGTTCGGATAAGTGCCTACACATCGCAGCCACGTTGCAGTGCGTTCTCGAATCCAAAATGGTCCTTGGGTTGTCGACCGAGCCCGATCCCGATGAGCCGATCGAGAACTTGACGGAGTCGGAGCTCATCGAGAGGGCGATCGCAGACCGAAAGAAACGAGCGACGACAGAGCGCATGGTCATCGAGTCGTTGAATCGCAAGACGCCATGGACTGAGTATACAGTGACCAGTCAGGAATCAGGCCGCAGTTACCACGTCTCGTTGCGCGGTGAGGCACCTGGCGATTCCGCTTGCACTTGCCCAGATTTTCGAACCAATCAACTCGGAGTCTGTAAGCATATCTTTCATGTTTTGGATGCGGTCAAGAAGCAGTTCAAGCCCAAGGCGCTTGCGACTTCCCCACGTCCCAAAGAACTATCGTTGAGAATGCATTATGGCCATCCCGATGACCCACAGGTTGGATTGCGATTTGTTCTGCCCGATGATGTAGATAGGCACGTTGTGAAGCTGGTAGGTCACTATCAGCAACAAACGCTCACCGATCCCAAGCTGTCTTTGAAGATCGTTCGAGCATTGGAGAGAAACGGTACGCCGGTTCAAGTGCACCCCGATGCGGAAACCTACATCCATACGCGAAGCATGCAGCAGCGTCTGGCCGAGCAATCCGCCGAGATTCGCAAATCTCCCAAAGATCATCCTCTTCGCACATCGCTTCTCAAAGTTCCCTTGCTTCCTTATCAAATGGACGGCATCGCTTTCGCGGTAGGGGCAGGCCGCGCGATCTTAGCCGATGACATGGGCCTCGGAAAAACGATTCAAGGGATCGGAACTGCAGAGCTATTGGGCCGACTCACCGACATTCGAAACGTTCTCGTGGTTTGTCCGGCATCCCTGAAGAGTCAATGGGCCTCGGAGATTGCTCGATTTTGCGACAGGAGTCATCGGATCGTCATGGGAACGGCTGAGGAGCGTGCCGAACAATATGCGGACGAGGCATTCTTCAAGATTGCCAACTACGAACAGATCGTTCGCGATGAAGCGGTCGTTCAGAATATCGATTGGGACCTGATCATCTTGGACGAAGGGCAACGGATCAAGAACTGGGAGTCAAAGACGTCGCGTACCTTTCAGATGCTCAAGTCCAAGTACGCGTTGGTCTTGTCCGGAACGCCGCTCGAGAATCGACTCGAAGAACTGTACACCGTTGCCAAGTTCATCGATAGCAAGCGACTCGGACCGGCGTATCGTTTCTTCCACAAGCATCGTTCGGTCGACGATTCAGGACGGGTGGTCGGATACAAACGGCTTGAGGAGTTGCGAGCGACTTTGGCTCCGATGCTGCTGCGGCGAACGCGAGCCAGCGTCATGCAAGAGCTTCCCGAACGAACGACCGAGATTGTTCGGATTCGTCCGACCGACGAACAACGAACGATGTCGAACGAGCATGTAGCCAATGCGGCTAGGATCGCTGCCAAGCCCTATCTCACGGAGATCGACATGCTTCGCTTGCAAAAGCATCTCCTGTGCGCACGCATGGCAGCCAACAGCACGTTCCTCGTCGACAAGCAGGAGCCGGCATACTCCAGCAAGTTAGAAGTCATGGAGGAACTACTGGAACAGCTGGCCGACGAACCGTCGCGCAAGATCGTGATCTTCAGCGAATGGACGAAGATGTTGGACTTGATCGAACCCTTGCTCAACAAGCATGGGATCGATTTCGTCCGATTGGAAGGGAAGATTCCGCAGAAGCAGCGGCAAGCGATCGTGCATCGGTTCCAGAAGGACCCGACGTGCCGAGCCATCATCATGAGCAATGCGGGAGCGACCGGTTTGAACCTGCAAGCTGCCAATACGGTCATCAATGTGGATCTTCCATGGAATCCCGCGGTACTCGAGCAGCGAATTGCGAGGGCGCATCGCATGGGACAGAAACGCCCCGTGCATGTCTTTATCCTGGTCACCGAACAAACGATTGAAGAAAGACTACTGGAGACCTTGGCTGCCAAATCCGAGCTGGCGCACGCGGCTCTGGACTTCGATAGCGACATATCCGAAGTCAGCATGAGTTCGGGAGCTGAGTCGTTAAAGAAACGCTTAGAAAAACTATTAGGCGAAAAGCCGATAGCGACGGTCGATGAATCCCAACGTCAGGAAGCAGAGCAGTCCGCCCAATTGACGGCCGAGCGTCGAGCCAAGGTAGCGGCGGCGGGTGGGGAATTGCTCGGTGCAGCGTTGAATCTGGTATCGCAGCTCCTCGATCAAGGTAACCCTCCGGAGCCGACGTTAGTGCAAGCGATGTCGACCAACCTTCAGTCATGCGTCGACCGCGATGAGCAAGGCCGACCGCAGCTTCGACTGACCCTCCCCGACGACCAGTCGCTTCAATCCCTTGCCAAGACGCTTGCCCAGCTCCTCGTAGCGCAAGGCAAATAGCTGCGCTGACCATTCCGCAGTTCCATCGCTCCATACCGTAGCCATCATCGCCAGATGGTGGACCCGTCTCTGGACCACGCATATCCACGGCCTGCGCGGCCATGGCTACGGGCTGGTGGTGGAAGGGCAGTTGGGAGTTGGCTCGTCGTAGCCATGGCCGCGGAGGCCGTGGATGGGTGCGCGCGGATCCACCATCTGGCGATGGTGGCTACGAAAGGGTGGCTACGGGATGGTGGCTGCGGGGTGGGGCGTTTAGTGAATGCGCTTTGGAAAGAATGTTAACTGACCGCCGATCATCCAGTCGTCGTAGTCGCTACTGAGGCTGGTGTTGAAGTAGCGTGCGCCGACGGTCGCGCGCCACTGACCGTTGATCCAGGCATGGACGCCAAGTTCAGGATAAATGGCCACCAGCAAGTCATCCACATCAGAACGCTTCTCGTCCGGCTCATCGATGACGTCGTCATCATCGTTGTCGATGCCGTCGGGTGTGTCGCGAACCGTACGCGAGGCACCAGCGAATCCTCCCACTCCAACGAAGGGAGCGATCCTCGATGGTAACTGCGCTCGCAACCCGGCTTCGGCACCGACGAAACCTTCTTCGTCGCTCAGATAGGAAGCCACGCCAACACGATGGGACAGCCAGTTCTGCGGATAACGCTCGAATGCAATCTCTGCTCCGCCCAAGGTACGGTCGAATTGAGGACGGTACATCGCGCCTCCCCCCACCGACCAGCCTCCCAAACCCGTGACATGCCTTGCGTCGAGAGCCTGCTTGGCTTTACCGAGAATATCTCCAGGCTCTGCACCTTCCGCATACTTCTCCGCGTACACCGGATCACTCATGGCGTAGCGGCTCTTTAGCAAATCATGACATCCTACAGACCCGCACACGAGAAAGGCTGAAACGATTGAGTTCACGGCCTGGCGGCGGGACAATGGGGCGACTCCTGATGCTAGCTTTCCTGGTAAGATGGGCCCCCACACGTTCCGTGGTCTCGGATACCAAATCCCTTCGCGGAACTCAATGCCAACCTTCTCGCGTTTCCGAATCAAGCGCGTCCGAGCGGCTCGCCGAGCGTTCCCCGGTCTCTTGCCGTAAGCTGCGACGGCTTTTTGGTGTTGAAACAATAGTTGTCTAGACAACTATTTGGCGTCCAAGTAGCATACGTTGCATGAAGAATACAGAGCTTGCAGTCCACTTCTTTTTTCAGCTTGGGTTAATCCTGATCGTCTGCCGTATCGTGGGGTTGCTGGCCAAGAGGATGGGGCAACCGCAAGTTGTGGCGGAGATGATCGCGGGAGTATTGCTTGGACCGTCCTTGTTTGGATGGCTCGCACCCGAGCTGCAGCAATCGATTTTCCCGTGGGATTTAACCCAGAAGTCGCGGGATACGCAGAGTTATCTGTTTCCCGCTTCGCAATTGGGGCTGGCCCTTTATATGTTCGTGGTCGGCATGGAGTTTCGAGTCGACATCGTTCGAAATCATTTTCGAAGCTCTTTCGCGGTTTCGTTGGCAGGCATGTTGGCCCCCTTCGTCCTAGGAGGAGCGTTAGCGTGGTACCTGTACGATCATTCTGAATTGTTTCCGGAGAGGACCAAGCGTTGGGAAGCGATGCTCTTTCTGGGAGCTTCCTTGTGCATTACTGCGTTTCCGATGTTGGCCCGCATCATTCACTACAAGGGGCTTGCTGGAACATTGATGGGTACGGTTGCGATCGGGGCAGGCGCGATCGATGATGCCACGGCGTGGTGTCTACTCGCACTGGTCTTGGCGAGTATGGATGGCAGGTTCGAGCTAGCGGCTGAGAGTATCGGTGGTGGTCTGGTCTTCGTTGCCGTGGTGCTGTTCGTTGTGCGACCGATCTTGCAGAAGACTCATCATTGGTGGATCGAAACGGCGGAGGATGG
>JALOQW010000104.1 GCA_025459275.1 Pirellula sp. | reverse complement strand
ATGGGGAACGCTAAGGCCGCGTGGCAGGAGACGGAGGAGATATTTAGACTCTTTTCAACGACCCCGCAACAAGCCCGATCGAAATACGAAGCGTTTGTGGCCATTGGTATAGAACAAGGGAAGAGGGTTGATCTGATTGGAGGGGGGCTCGGGCGCAGTCTCGGCGGTGGTCCCCGGGAAGTTCCGCATGGAATGCGTGAAGACCGACAGCTATATGATTCCCGCGTGCTGGGCGGGGGGGGCTTTGTTCAGAAAGTGTTGGAAGGTGTTGAGAAGGCGGAGGAAGTCCGAGCGACCCTCATACGGCAAAAGGTTGACATCAATTTGATGGCTGAAAAGGTAGCGAAAGAGAACAATATTGACCTGAAGATGATTTTTCAACGAAACCGGATGAAAAAAGTCTCTGAGGCGAAGGCGTTGCTCACATTCCTGGCCACGGAACACCTTGGAAAATCAAACGCGGAGATGGCCCGGCTTTTGAAGATGACGCCTTCAGCGGCTGGCCGTGCTCGGATGCGGGGAATGAAAATAGCCGACGATTTTGACGTCCAAGCATTACTGCAAGTCAATTAGTATGCAACGTCCGTGTGCCACGATAAGTAATAACTGTATTCCTGATGAGGGAAGGCCCCTCGGCGTGGGCTTGCACGAGCCGGCGTCAAACCCGCCTTGAGCGGCTGGGAGCAAAAGGCCCGGTCGTGAGCGTCAAGGAGAGGTGAGGACAGAGGAGATGAGCGAAAGCAAACCGCTGAACAAGCGTCGAAAATAACGAGGATGATGTCGAAACCGGTGTCTGGACGTGAACACCGGGACGAGCCTGGCGGGAGCGTGCGTATGGGCCAGGTGGCATCCGGCGTAGAGGCGGCATGACCTCTGTCTGGGCTGGGATACGGAACGTGGGAACCTGTTGTTCCATGAGAAGGGAAAACCACGAAAGCTCGAAGCAAGTGGGAAATACCGATGGGGACAACAGGGGCGGAGCACTCCGTAGTAGCGAGGAAACGCCCGACAAAGGCGCGGAGCGGTCTGTCGCAGAGCTTCAGACACCTGGGGCGGCGGAGCCGCTGAAGCGAAGGGAGTGCCCTGGTCCGTCAAGGAGAAGTGTCAACCACGAGAGTGGGAGGAACGCATCGACAAGACGAAGCCGTATAACATCGAGAAGTGGACAGTGATGGACGCGTGGAAACGAGTGAAGGCGAAGGGCGGAGGCCCCGGGATAGACGGGCAGACGATCGAGGCCTTTGGGGAAAACCTCAAGGACAACCTCTATAAGATCTGGAACCGGATGTCGTCGGGGAGCTATTTTCCGCCTGCGGTCAAGAAGTGCGAGATACCTAAAGAGGGTGGGAAGATTCGAGTGCTGGGGATACCGACAGTTTCAGACCGTGTGGCGCAGATGGTGGCCACGATGGTTCTGGAGCCGAAAGTGGAACCGCACTTTCACGAGGACTCCTATGGGTATCGTCCGAACAAGTCGGCTGTGGACGCCGTGGGCAAGGCGCGAGAGCGGTGTTGGAGGTATGACTGGGTGATTGATTTGGACATCCAGGGATTCTTCAACACGATCGATCACGCGAAAACGCTTGAGCTGGTTGGGAAATATACGGAGGAGAAATGGATTCTTCTGTATGTGGAACGATGGCTGAAGGCGCCGCTGGAAACGGTGGACGGGAAACGGGAGATGCGAGAAAAAGGCACACCGCAAGGTGGAGTCATCTCGCCGCTCTTGGCGAACATCTACCTGCACCATGCGTTTGACGTGTGGATGCGCGAAGAGTTCGGCACCCTACCGTTTGAGCGATATGCGGACGACATGATCGTCCATTGCGCCACGGAGAAACAGGCGAGATACGTGCTGGAACGGATACGGCGACGGCTGGAACAATGGGGGTTGATTCTCCATCCGGAGAAGACAAAGATCGTCTACTGCAAGGACGACAACCGGACAGGGGGCTCTCCCCACACAAAGTTCACATTCCTTGGGTATGAGTTCCGAGCGCGACGCGTGAAGAACGAACGGCAAGGGAATGTCTTTGTGGGTTTCACGCCGGCGGTGAGTCCGAAAGCCCAAAAGCGTATTCGGTACACCATGCGGAGCTGGCGGCTGGGCGTGCGAACGCCCATGACGTTGGAGGCCATTGCAAAAATGGTGAATCCGGTGGTGCGAGGATGGATCAATTACTATGGGCGGTATCATCGGTCTGCTTTGGGACCGGTTTTTCACCAGCTTGACGTCCAACTGGCGAAGTGGGCCATGAGGAAATACAAGCGACGCCACAGGCGGTTGGTCCACACACTTCGATGGTTGGCCCAAATCGCTCAAACGCGACCGATCCTGGCGCACTGGGAATGGCGATTGAATGCGGTCTGATCAGGAAGAGCCGTATGAATCGAGAGATTCACGTACGGATCTGAGAGAGCCTGGGGGTGAAACTCCCTTGGGCGACTCGACCCTTTGTAAACCGCCCAGCTATAAATCTCTCCCAGCCATTCACGATGCATGGCGCAAATATCAGGGGCTGAGAACCGGTGTTTTTTATCGTAGGAATGAAGGAGTTTATCGAAGGCTTTTTCGGCAGAGAGCATCATGCCCGCCACTTTGCCTTGCAAGCTAGGTTCTTTTTCCCACGATGACGCAAGCTGTGTTACGGATGCACCCAACGATTCGAGCGTCGAGGCATCGGTACTGACCCCGACCAATTGATCTACGAGAATTTGATAAGCATCAGCAAGGTTGGCTTTTTGTCCAGCGTCTTTGGTCAATTCCAGTTGATTCTGAATATCGACGGCCAGGTTACGCAGGGTCCGGCTGAGCATGCTGGGATCTCCGGTCTGATCACTCAACCCTCTTAGTGTCTCAATCGAAGCTGACACCTGCTCAGCCGACATCGCGCCCCGTCCTTGGGCCGCCGATTGAACCATGGCTTGAAGCCTCAGTCTCTGGGTTTCCAGTTGGGATTTGGCTTCGATGGCCGGAATTGCTTCGAGTTGCGCAATCGCCCCTTTGCCTGGTTCATTCAAATAACGCATCGCATCATCCAACTTGCCAGCTTGCAAACTCATGGCGACAAGATCGTTGGTCCCTTCCAGTGACGCAGCGTTCACGTCATCCACTGCGAGTGCGTTCCAAGCTGCGGTCAAGGTCGATTCCGCTTTTCCAAGCATTTCTTTCTCTTGCTCTGTTTCCTCCTGTCCATCCCGTCGCCGCTGGAACGAAGCTTGTCGATATTGAATCCAACGTACGTGCCCAAGAATGAACTCCAGCATTCCCGGAGGTCCCTTCTTGAGGGCCAGTACTTTTTCTGCGTCATCCCAGCGCTGTTCGCCGATGGCCAAACGAGCCAAGACATCCACCGCTTTCTCGCTTTGGGGAGTGCCAGGTGCAATTTCCAAGAACTTCTTGGCCAGGCCTTCGAGCATCGCAGTCAACGGAGGCTTCTGTTCGCTGGGTGCGGCCTGAATCGCATCCGCGAGGGAAGCGAGCGCGATATCGCCGGCTTTTTCGGCTGCGTCGGTCCCTCGATGCGTGCGAACAATCACATCCGCAATCGCATAAGCTTCGCGGTATCGCTGCAGTTGATAATAAAGAAAGGATTGCAGCAGTCGCGCTTGCAACAAATCATCTCGCGAGTCGCTATCGCGATAAAACGCGAACGCTTTGGCATTAAGCTCGATCGCTTGTTCGCGATCCCGTTGGGCGTCGCCTGTGATCTGGTCGACCTGTTGTTGAATCGCGGGCTTATCAGCCGGTGCAGCATTCTGCAGTTGGTTCTCGAGAATCGGAAGGGTTGCGAGACCGGACATGGCTCGATCGCTTCGCGACCGAGCTGCTTTGGTGGCCTCTTCGAAGTTTCTGGCTTCCGGTAACTGAGTGTCTTCGGGAACCTTGGCTTCAATCCCTAAAGTCTTCAACAGGTCTGCCGCTTTCTTCTGGGTAGCCCCCGGTTTCTTGACAAGCGATTGCAGTGCTTCACGAGCTTCTCGACGGATGTTCCGGACCTTGCCATCTTCGTTTTTAGGATCGAGGGCATTCATCCAGGCAATGCGAGCCTGTGCGATGGCGAGTTGAAGGTCCTGCCATTCGGGTCGGTCTTTCTCTCGAATGTCCCCTTGCCGCCATTGTTCCTCTCCTCGCATGACAGCCGCTTCGTACTTGGCCGATGCTGGTGAACTATCCAATCGCACCATGCCGGCCACGGCTTGCACGCGCCAGGTTCGAAAGACTCCAGGCTCTTCGTTTTCCGCCACGCGTTGATAACTGTCTCGAGCCGCATCGATCTGTCCGAGCAAGGCTTGAACATGGCCCCGATTGAGCAGACTTAAATACTTGGCCCCTGCTTGTTTGGAACTCTTGTCAACAATCTCTCCGAGCTTCTGGTCGGCGCTTTCCAGGTTGGACTTCCACTCCGACGAATTGGGGTCATAAGTCTCCGCGAGAAACTTGGAGGTGATCGCCTGAAGGATTTGCGCCTGGCGGTACTCCGTTTGCAGTTTCTCACGTAGCGCCAATCGGTCGGTTTCGTTCGGTTTGACGTTCGCTCCCTGCATTTTTTCCAGAATCGGCCGCAAATACGCGGTCGTTTCTCCAAACAAGTCAAACGCTTGCTGGAAAGCCGTCCGGGCCTTGGACCGGAGTTCTGCAGCCTTTTGGCCGCCCCCCTCGGAAGAAGCATCAAGCTTGGACTGATCGAGATCTTGCCCACCTCGCGCCAGAAACATGTCGGCCAACTTGAGCATGGTTTCGCTTCGGCGAGGATGCTCGGGCCATGCGCTCAAGAAATCCTTGAAGCCCTTTTCGATGGCCGCCAGTTTGTCCGCCAATTCCTTGTCGTTGCGCACATCCTTCAGCGACAATTGGAGCAAAAGGATCCGCTCGAGATCGATCTCGCTCTTCATCGACTCGGGCAGACGATTCCGCCGCATGCTGATGTCCAGGTATCGAACGGCTTGGTCGTAAAGCCCCTCTTCTTTCAAACGTTCCAGAAACTTCGTTGCCGGTTCCTCTGCACACACAAACGCGGGCAATCCCGGCAGGGAAATAGCGAGAGCCACCAAGCATACGGCCGACACCGCGCTTTGGACCAGACGAGAAGATTGAAGGGGGACTTGATCGATTTTCATGTGTTCACCCTGAAGAGCAAACAGTAGTATAGCGGAGTATCCAACATTCGGTGAGACTACCCTCTTAGGAACCTTGTGCGCATGTCTGCTCGGCGGAGAGACCGATGGTATTCTAGCGAAGGCCAACGCCGGATTCATCGCTCGGCCATGGAATCTTCCAAAGGTCCCAGGCAGTTGATTTCATTGGTGCTGCTACTGATTCTGACCTTGATCGCCATCCAGCAAGTTTCCGACCCGAAGCGGGTAGGTCGGGTCGCAACAGCCATTGGGCTTTTGCCGACTTCGCAAACTCCCTCCCTTCCCAAGGGCGATGACATCGCAACTTCACTGGTGGAGCAGTCTGCTCCACTCCAAGCCACCGGCACCCAAGCTGACGAAGCCGTTGAGATGTCTCTGTTCAGCTCTGACCCTGCAATCGAGCGGCTTTCGAAGATGTTCGGCCACTTGCTCCAGTCAGCCCCCGCTGCTGTTATCTCGCAGCTGGCGACTCAGGAATGGTTCTCGACGGACGCTGCGATTCCAACTAAGCCAACGGATGAAACGGTCTTGCAGGATCAAGTCGAGTGGTTCGCCGACTCCAAGAACCAGCTTCATCGATGGATCGAACTCTCGGACTCTCTATCGGAGGATCATGCAGCACTATCCAACCTACGCTCGTTCCTAGAATCGATCGAAGAATCCATGGTGCTAGGCACATCGATTCCACGCGACATGTCCCCTGTCGCAACAGCTTATCGACTGGCTCTCGACCGAACCTTGCTCAACCAGTTCTCGGACAACACCCCATGGCGCACCGAAGATCGCGTCCCGTTGCTCCGGTCAACCCAGCGCGCCATCAAGATTGCCGATGCGATCCAATCGGGCATTCTGGTTCCTGAGATCCTACCTGCCATCGCGGTCCCTCAGTTGATGGGGGATACCGACGTCCTCCGCGGGCAAGCAGTTCGCGTTTGGGGCCGAATCGCCCTCGTCGATACGCTCGCCTCGTTAACGACCTCCGATCCTCGTCTACAGGAATACCAGGTGCTGTGGCTTCAGCCGGATGATGGTAGCAATCAACCCATCATCATTCATGTTCCAACGACATTGAAGATTCCTGAATCGCTGCTGACGAAAGACCAATCGATCCTCGTCAGCGGGATCATCACCAAGCGTCGAGCGTACGCATCCCAACGCGGAGGTGAAGTCGCCCCCGTGATCGTCGCTGCTCACGTGGGTCCGATGAAGCTATCGAGCGACACGCCACCCGTTGAACTCTCAGCCATTCAGAAATCGATGGCTATCCAATGGAACACCCCACAGTCGACCATCGCATGGACGCCACCGGTTGATGTGGCTGGAGCCATGCTGCGCATCGAACAGCGCATCGGCAGCCGGTTGCCTGCACTCGTCGAGCGTGTAACGACCTCGCAATGGAACGAAGAAGGCGAGATCGAAACTCTCGCGCGCGACGCTGGGATTCAAGCCACCCTTTCTGGGCTGAATCAAGTCATCCCAGATGTAAAACTCGCTGCGGACGCCACACCTTCGGATACCAAAGCGACGCAAATCCTATCAGTCAGAGGAATCGTTACCAAGGTGCGTACGATTCCTATCGCTGAACCTCCCTTTCCTGGTTGGCCCTGGAAAGAGCTCTACGCGTTCACTCTATCTCCCTTCGAATCATCATCTCCAACAGAATCACCATCTCCGACAGATCGCCCCACTCCGGTGCAGATTGTTGTTCTGACGCAACATATTCCCGCGTTATGGAAGTCTGCGACGACGATCCGTCAACCGGTGGTCGTCCATGGATTGTCGGTTATTCCCCCGACCGAATCCGGACCGAGATTGATGATCTCCCCGTCCGTGGATTGGCGACAACCGATGAACCAAGCGGCTGAGCAAACGGCATCATGGTTGCCTGCACTCCCCGCCGGATGGCAGTCGTTGCTTCAACGAGGATGGAATCTCGGTTGGATCGATCTGCTGGAAGGACTCCAAGGCCAACCGATGTCGGGCCGCGAGTCTGAGGCGTTCTACGAAATGCTACGCGCTTCGACCCGATCGCCGGCAGCGGACGAACTTTCTGTGCCTACCGAAGTGCTGAGTGTGATGGAATCGATCCAGCGAGCTGAACAACGCAAAGTCGCGCGTTCTGCCAAAGGCGTTGTAGATCCCTCTTCAAGCGACCTTGCATCGTCCTCAGGCTATCTCATCGAAGGCATCGTCCAGATCCGTCGCGTGCAGCGCATCGAAGTCCGCGATCCCAAGGAGCAAGAATGGCTCGGCTCCGACCATTACTTTCAACTCGATGGCTTTGCGGACATCGGTCGCAGTCGCATCACCATTCGATACGACGAAATCGCAGAGCCGATCATCTTCGAGAAGGAGTTTCCTGTGACTCTCGTTGCCGTCCGTTTGCCTGATTCATTGTTCATGGATGCGGACAATCGCACGGTTGGTGAATCGCAAGCATGGTATCCTCGGGCTCGCATGAAGGTCGCAGGATGGTTCTATCGGATGTGGCGATTCAAAACCACCCAAGTCAGCGAAGCCACAGCCGACAAGGAGGCTCAGCAAGGACCGTTGCTGGTTGTGAGGCAATTCAGCGATCCACCGCCACTTGAGATCGCCAAAGCATCCAACGCGTCACCGTTTTGGGTGACAGCTTTGACCAGCATCGTCGGTGTCGTCGGAGCCTTGTGGATCTACTTCCAGATTCGACGCAGGCTTTCCCCTCGTCGCCGATAACAAGAAGAATGTCGTTCTAGCCGACGGTTTTTGGGACGTTATTGACGTCATTGACATGATTAACGGCATTGACGGTGAGTAAGCTTAGGGTCAGGCGCTGGTTCCTAGGCGCTCGCGGCGATAGTCGCCGCTGCTGACGCGATCTACCCACGATCGCTCGTTGAGATACCATTGGACCGTCTTGCGAAGACCTTCTTCCAAATAGACGCTCGGCTTCCAACCCAATTCGCTTTGGATCTTGGTGGCGTCGATGGCATAACGTCGATCATGCCCCGGCCGATCCTGGACGAAACGGATCAGCTTACGCGAAGTCCCTGCTTCACGTCCCAAGAACTCATCGACCAAGTCGCAGATGGAATGGACGATGTGGATGTTGCTCCGCTCGCTATCGCCGCCGATGTTGTACGTATTGCCAAGCCGACCGTTTTCCAAGACCATCGAAATCGCTCGGCAATGATCTTCAACGAACAACCAGTCGCGAACATTCAACCCGTCGCCATAGACAGGCAGCGGCTTCTGCTCGACCGTATTCAAAATCATCAACGGAATCAGCTTCTCCGGAAACTGATACGGTCCGTAATTGTTCGAGCAATTGGTAATCAAGGTCGGCAGTCCATACGTCTCGCGATACGCGCGCACGAACATGTCGGAGGAAGCTTTGGATGCGGAGTAGGGGGAATTGGGTGCGTAAGGGGTCGTCTCGGTGAATTTGCCGGTCGGCCCCAACGAACCGTACACTTCGTCAGTCGAAACATGCAGGAACCGAAACGCTGCCTTGTCCGCGTCACTAAGGCTACGGTAGTGGGCTAGGGCCGCGTCGAGCAGGTTGCACGTCCCCACCACGTTGGTTTGAACAAAGGCCGCCGGGCCGTCAATGGAGCGGTCTACGTGGGATTCAGCGGCAAAATGCACAATCCCGACCGGACGATACTCGGCCAGCAATCGGTCGACCAATGGACGATCGAGAATGTTCCCGTGAACAAAAATATGCCGGTCGCCGTCGTCCGCAGGAATCGAATCGAGATTTCCTGCATAGGTGAGGAGATCCAAATTGACGATACGGTAACGGCCTTCAGCGATATGCTGACGCACGAAACAACCACCAATAAATCCAGCACCACCGGTTACGAGAAGAGTTGCAGTCATTGGGAACCAGACACCTACGGTTTGTCGACGAGAGCTAACGAAAGGACTTTCCGAACAAGATAGTCCACATCCCCTGCGAAACCAACGGGATTCCAACGGCGAAACAGTCTATCGCAAACGGAGGTGCGAATGTTCCGAATGTGCCGAAGAGGCGGATTGCTCTAGACAACCTGGGAATCGTCGCCACCGCGATCGATGGCCAACTGGATCTCGGGTTTGGGACCGATGACATCCCATGCCAATCCCACACGCTCCATGGCTCGTATCGTTAGCCATGACATATCGAACTCATACCACTTGTGGCCGTGGCGTGCGCTCCGTTGATCGGCATGATGATTATTGTGCCAACCTTCACCAAACGTTAGCAAAGCCACCCACCACGAATTGCGGCTGTTATCGCGAGTCTCATAGTTGCGATAACCCCACATATGACACACGGAGTTCACCGCCCACGTGACGTGCAGCGTGAATACCGTGCGCAAAAACACTCCCCAAACCAACCATGACAGCGCCAGCCAACCCGCTTCGGCCGTGGACATGCCCCACCACAAACCGAACAGATAACCCAGGCCGGTAATGATCGCTGCATGACCGATGTAGATCCACAGCCATCCAAGATACTTTTCCATCGCAAAGTAGAACCGGTCGTGAAGCATATCTCGAACATAGCGTTCGAAGTGATACACGCTGTCATGCCGACGATCGACTACCAACAACCAACCCACGTGGCCCCAAAAGAAGGTCACTAGCGGCGTATGAGGATCGGGTTGATGGTCACTGTGCTGATGATGCATACGATGCACGGCCACCCAACGTGCTGGAGAATCCTGGAGTGTGCAAATTCCCAAAATCGCGAACAGATGCTCCAGCCACTTCGGACACTGAAACCCTCGATGCGTCAACAGACGATGATAGCCGATCGATACTCCCAAACCATCGAAAAGGATGTGAGTCACCACCAACACCACCAGCCCACTGACACTGAACAGCGACGGGACCAAGGCAAACAAACTCAACAAGTGCACCGCCCCCAACGACAAGGCATAGACCCAAAAAATCCGTATGGGCTGGGCCTCGACCGGGATCGACAGATGCGTCTCAACATGTGGTCGATTTTCCGGCAGGGTCGCAGTGGCTGAAGTCGCAGTGGCTGAAACTGGCTCGGACATGCAGATTCCGTTTTTTAGGGACACTCAGGAAATGTTTGCTCTGGGGAAATGTTTGCTCTGGAGAATGCATCCTAACGAATCGCGTCGGCGATGTCACGACAAGCTTTCGAGATACGTTTCCGCACAATGTAAATGCTTCGTCAATTTTTCTCCCATACGGTCCAGCTGGCCCGTCATGACCTTCATCCTCGCATTGGATTCGAAAAAAGGGCGATGCTTGTGAATAAACCGCCAATACAACGCATCCCAAACATCGCACCACGGCCCCTTCTTGTAATCGCTCATCTTCAAAACGTAACTCGAGCCGCTGATGTACGGCTTGGTCGTCATCATCCCGCCGTCGGCATGCTGGCTCATCCCGTAAACGTTCGGAACCATCACCCAGTCATAGGCATCCACGAACATTTCCATAAACCAGCGATAGATAGCATTCGGATGGAACTCGCACAGCAGCATAAAATTCCCGAGGATCATCAGCCGCTCGATATGATGGCAATAGCCGTAACGGAGGGTTTCGCGAATGGTATGGTCCACCGGTTCCAGGCCGGTCGTCCCATCATAAAACGACTTGGGGATGGGGCGGTGATGGGACCAGTAATTGCGTGTCCGCTGGGGGACACCTCGCGTCCGATAGACCATTCGCACAAACTCGCGCCAGCCGATGATCTGCCGGACGAATCCTTCGAGCGCGTTTAGCGGTACCGACTTGGCATGCTTGAAGGTCGCATCCAAAATCCGGGCCGGCGAAAGGAGTCCGATGTTTAGCATCGGGGTCAGGATCGAATGATAAAGGAATCGATGCTGACGACTGATCGCGTCTTCGTAGTCCCCGAACGCAGGCAATCGCTGAGTCAGAAATCGATCCAGATGTTGCATCGCCGTTTCGGCGTTGCTCGGATAGATCAAAGGACCGGATAGTCCCAAGGCATCCGGGAAAAACTTTTCAACATAGCGACGGGCCTCGATCGCATAGTCGTCTTCCGAAGGCCATTCGATTTCTGGGGGGATATGTTTCGATGGAAGTTTCTTTCGGTTCTCGGTATCGTAACTCCATTTGCCACCAGCTGGCTTCCCCCCTCGCTCAAGGAGAATTCCTAGCCGTTGTCGCTGCTCGATATAGAACTGTGTGAAGAACAGTTTTTTCT
>JALOQW010000466.1 GCA_025459275.1 Pirellula sp. | reverse complement strand
ATTGATTTAAGGCCCGGAGGACCGGAAGTACATCAGCCCAACCTAACGTAGTGGATCTTGCCAAAGATCCTCCGAGCTAACGTAGTGGATCTTGCCAAAAGATCCCCGAGCGCCCGGAAGTTTGGCAACTTCCACTACTTTCATGGAACGGAATCGCGATTAATCCGCTAAGGCGACGCGACTGCGAGCTTCTCGCAGACCACGGCTCAGGATATCGCGGAGGAGCGGGGAAAAGTCTTCGTATCGGCTTTCGTCCGCCGGCCCATCCGAGTACTGATAGATCGCATCCCGAGGTTTCGGCCCCAAGGCGATCAGCGTGCTTGAGACGGTACCGTAATCCGCACCTCGGACAACCATACTGGCACGCGCCATTGGATTGGGTGAGCGTGCGAAAACTTTACTTGCCACCGCAAGGAACTTCACGGGGGAATCGAGCGTCTGAAGTGTCAGAAGTCGATTAGCAAGTTGCACTCGTTCATCTCGAGGGTCGTTGAGGTTGCGAGCGCCGATGATGTTCAAGCCCGGATGCAACTCGAGAACCTCGTTTTCCGTCTCGTGATGGACAGCAAACGCTTGCTCCCGATCGGCGATGATCAAGTTGCATGCTTCGAACTGATGTTTGCTCATCTCGTCCAATGCACGATCCATCGCTTGACGACTAGACGTGGACTTAAGAGCCTCCTTCACGAGCAATCCTCGTGAACGATTGGCACCCAACGGTTCCAACGTGCGTCGGTTGCAGATTCCGACAAACACGCCGTGTTGATTCACGCCGAGCCACGTACCACCGCTGCGCTGGTCAACCGGGCATAGAACGCGCGGCTTGCCAGACTGGATGGTCGGGGCACTGCATCTGCGATCAAAAAACTCCTCTCTGTTAGCTGCGACCAGGATCGGACTTTCAGGCACCACGCGATATTGAATGGCCAGCAAGCACATCGCAACATCAGCACTTTCTATGGCTGGAGTGTAGAATCGAGCCGCGGCGCAAAGGCTGTCAATCACACATACCAAGTGCGATTTTGCGACCCGCAACTGCCTTAAGAATCTAGCGGCCCCGATGGTCGCCGTAACCCCCTCTTTTGGGGTGTTGCTGAAAATTGTTGAAAGGTTGTTGAAAAGACAGGAACGGAGCCGGGCGCAGGCCGATTCTGGCGAAGCTCAGTTGCCATAGCCGAGGCACTTTGGCTTGGTATATTTCAGGGGCGTCGACTCTCGATGGATTCATTCCCCCCCTGCAACAGCGTCATCGCCACATGTCGGATGTGATCAAGCTGAGCACTGGATCGGTGCCTCGAACCAAAAGCGGCCGGAGCCGATTGGGTGGTGCGATACCTCTTCATTTTGCAAGTACGGGCAGCTTTGTGCCACGCCAGGTGGTGACCAACGATGACTTGGCTCATCTGGGTTGCGACAGTCAGTGGATCATTCAGCGAACCGGGATTCGGGAGCGGCGGTTTGCCTCCATGAACGAGGCCTCCAGCGACCTTGCCTACGCTGCAGCCGTGAATTGCTTGGAAAGCGCAGGCGTGGGAGCTGAGGAAATTGATTTGCTCTTGGTGACAACGATCACGCCGGACTACCCAACCCCTTCGACCGCGTGTGTGCTGCAGCAAAAGCTTGGTTGTTGTGCTCCGTCGATGGATATCAATGCAGCTTGCTCAGGCTTTGTGTATGGCTTGATCACCGCCGCGCATTATGTCCATAGCGGCGCTGCGAGAAACGCCCTCGTCGTCGGGGCAGAGATCATGAGTCGTACGATTAGTCCCGAAGACGTTAAAACCTATCCGCTTTTCGGAGACGGGGCTGGCGCGGTGTTGTTGCAACCGGCTGACTCTTCAGACGATCTGCCTCTGCGATATGACGAGCCGATGCCGCACAGTACGATGCATGGTTCAATGCCTGGTATCTTGGCCTACACGCTAGGATCCGAAGGCAACATCCAGGCTCTATGCACGCCAGGAGGAGGGTCACGCGAGCCACTCACCGTCGAAGGAATCGCCGCAGGGAGGCAGTACATGCGTATGGAAGGACGTAGTGTCTTCAAGTGGGCGGTGCGCTGCATTGTCGACAGCTGCAACGATGTCGTTGCCGCTGCAGGGTATTCGATGGAAGACGTCGACTTGTTGGTACTTCATCAAGCCAATGTTCGAATCATGGATGCGGCCGTCGAAGGCTTCTCGATCCCGCGAGAACGTGTCGTCGTCAATGTAGATCGTTACGGCAACACGTCCGCAGCCAGTGTCCCTCTTGCCCTCGATGAAGCCCACCGCCAAGGCAAGATCGGACGTGGTAGTCTGGTCCTCCTGTGCGGCTTCGGCTCCGGACTTACCTGGGGCACAGCCCTTGTGCGTTGGTAACGTAGACCATCGCCCGGCAACTTGGGAACCACTGTGTCAAAACCGAGCCGAACGAGAACTCGTTCAACGTCGATGATCGCTCCGACGATCATTCCATATTCGTTGCCCACAAGGATCGATGGAGCGATCCACGACAGGAACCACCATCACCGCCTCATCGCAGAACCGCCCCGGCGGACCATCTGAATACTGCCAACTGCCAACTGAATACTTCAAACTTCCCCCTTCACCAACTCCTTCAGATACACCCCGTATTCTCCGCCGTATCCTTGAGCAAGTTTCGCAAGCTGCTCTGCATCGATGAATCCTTTACGGAACGCGATCTCTTCGGGGCACGAGATCTTTAATCCTTGTCGTTTTTCAACGGCTGCCACGAACTCGCTCGAGTCCAATAGCGATTCGTGGGTCCCTGCATCCAACCACGCGAATCCTCGCGAAAAGAGTAGAACATTGAGTTCGTTCTTTTCGAGATAGAGTCGATTGATGTCGGTGATCTCGAGTTACCCACGAGGAGAAGGCTTCAAGTTGGCGGCCATATCGACGACTTGGTTGTCGTAGAAATAGAGACCTGGGACCGCGAATTTGGACTTGGGTGCCTTGGGTTTTTCTTCGAGCGAGATCGCTCGCCCGGATGCATCGAACTCGACCACGCCGTAACGTTCGGGATCACGAACGGGATAGCCGAAGATCGTTGCTCCTTGCTGTTGAGCCGAGGCCTGTGCCAAGAGTTTTTGGAATCCTTGGCCATAGAAAATGTTGTCCCCGAGAACGAGAGAGACCGAATCTGAGCCGACGAAGTTGCGGCCGATGATGAAGGCTTGAGCCAGTCCTTCGGGCTTCGGTTGCGCGGCGTATTGAAAATTCATTCCCCACTGCGAGCCATCGCGCAGCAGGCGTTCAAACTGGGGAAGATCATGCGGGGTGGAAATGATCAACACATCACGGATGCCCGCCAGCATCAAGCAGGAGAGCGGGTAATAGATCATGGGCTTGTCGTAGACCGGCAGTAGTTGCTTACTCGTGGCCAACGTCAGCGGGTGAAGTCGCGTACCCGAGCCGCCTGCGAGAATGATCCCCTTGGCCGTCGTCGCATTCCCAGTCGAAGGTTGCCCCGTTGTTGCTTGCCCTGTCGTCATCGTAAATCCCGAATAAATCCCATGTGAAGTGATCGTCCACCAACCCTATCCACCAACCCTAGCGGCAGGGCGCAAGCCCTCCGGTGTGTTTTACTTTCCTAGCGGCAGGGCGCAAGCCCTCCGGTGCGTCTCCCATTCCTAGCGGTAGGGCGCAAGCCCTCCGGTTCGTCTCCCATTCCTAGCGGTAGGGCGCAAGCCCTCCGGTTCGTCTCCCATTTCCAGCGGCAGGGCGCAAGCCCTCCGGTTCGTCTCCCATT
>JALOQW010000103.1 GCA_025459275.1 Pirellula sp. | reverse complement strand
AGATAGACGGAACAAAATTAGTGAACCCTGGGCCTTGGGGAATGATGCTGGTGGTGTGAATGGACTACAAAGATATTTCTGAACTGATTGCGTATACTGCTGGAGGAGTGACGAGCAAGGTGCTGTTTGGCAGCAAGAGCACAAACACGACACTTTTCTGCATGGCTGCAAAGACAGAGATAGGCACGCACACATCGACAAAAGAGGGAATTGTGTATGTCCTTGAAGGTGATGGCGTGTTCACGCTAAAAGGTAAAGACATAGCCATGAAGCAGGGTGTGCTTATACACATGGTAAAAAACGCAAAGCACTCGCTCAAAGCGATTCCGCGGAGATCAAGGATCTTGCGCTCAGGGCAGCCGTGGCCTTTGGGGACCAGCGAGCCTTTCCGCAACTCCGAGAACGACTCATCGACAAGAACCGGCCCCTCGCCGAACGGTTGGGAGCTTTGGAAATTCTCGTGAAAGGCCGCGATAAAGAGCTCGGCCCGAGCTTGTTGGCGATCCTCGATACGGAAGAACTCCAATCTCCTGCCATTCGAGCGTTGTCTGCCGTCGCCGATGCGAAGACGCCTGACAAGCTGCTGAACATTTACTCGAAATTAAGCAAGACGGCTCGAGAAGATACCATCGCTACGCTGGTGTCGCGGGCGCCTTTTGCGCAGAAGCTTCTGGATGCAGTCGAGGCCGGGACGCTTGCTCGTTCCGACGTTCATGCGTTCCACGTTCGGCAGATGGTTAGCCTGAACGACCAGCCTCTCATCGAACGCATCAATCGATCCTGGGGCAAAGTAGGCACTTCCTCAGAAGAGCAAAAGGTGGCGATTGAGAAGTACAAAGATCAGCTGACGAAGAAGGTCTTGGCGAAAGCGGACCTCAGTCAAGGTCGCGTGTTGTTCAACAAACACTGCATGGCCTGCCATCAATTATTTGGCGCGGGTGAGAAAGTTGGACCGGACTTGACCGGTTCCAATCGTGCGGACTTGAACTACATCCTTGAGAACTTGGTCGCACCCAATGCCGTCGTCGGCAAAGATTATCAGATGACGCTTTTGCAGCTGGATGACGGGCGCGTCTTGTCAGGATTGATTACCAAAGAAACCGACAGTGCCGTTACGCTCAAAACGATCAACGACCTGGTCGTCGTCGCTAAGGAGGAGATCGATCAACGAAAGCTATCAGATCTGTCGCTGATGCCGAATGGATTGCTCGATCCTTTGTCGCTGGAGGAGGTTCGCGACTTGATTGGTTACCTTGCAAGTCCCTCGCAAGTTCCGATCCGAGGTCCACGACCAGAATTTGACGCAGCCGGCAAAGTGCCGGGAGCGTTGGAAGGGGAATCCATGAAGGTGATCAGCAAGAGCCGTGGTGCGGCCCAAGGGCAATCCATGGGCGGCTTTGCCATGGATCGATGGAGCGGCAACAGCCAGCTGTGGTGGACCGGAGCTCAACCCAACGACACGCTGTCGCTGGAGTTCGAGGTTGCCGAGGGAGGCAACTATGAGCCGCAGCTCGTCCTTACCAAAGCTAGGGATTATGCCATCGTGCAGATCTCGTTGGACGATGCGCCGCTGGGAGAGCCAATCGATGGTTTCAATGCGCCGGATGTCATCACCACCGGGTTGCTCAAGTTCCCTATTCGCCAACTGACTTCGGGCAAGCACACCCTCCAAGTCAAGATTCTAGGCAAGCACCCAGAAGCGGTCCCGGGCTACATGGTCGGTATCGACTTTTTGAAACTAGTGCCATCCAAAGATGATTGAGCGAATCAAAGGGTTTTGCAACTTGATTCACGCCAATGTACGTTTGAGCCAGTCGTCCAGCGGATTCAAGGAAGCCAATAGATTGATCATCCATCGACAAGAAGAACCTGCTGGGGCCTGTTCCGCGTATGCCGACTTCAGCCCGATCCGGGCCTCCATGGCCGAGCGATTGGAGGACAGCCAATACACTTCGGCGAAACGCCGTATTGAAGCCGATCCTGAACAACAGAACCTACTTTGGTGGGGGCGCCCAAATGTTGAAATCGAACCACCTGTTCGCGGAGTGGAAATGGTTCGCCGGTATGCTGGCAGGCCTTGCCGTCTTGTTGGCACTGCAGTATCCACTCTGCCTTTACTAGGGGCTTGAGATCCGCCGGATTCCAAGGGTTGCATTCGATGACGAAAATCATCTTCGCTTCGACGGACGCCGCGTAGTCGACTGAACATCCAAACTGCCTACGCGGAAGGAATTCAAATCGTAACATGATTGCACGACCGAACGTTTCCAAAGGAGAGGCTACCATGCTGATTCGCTCACTATTGCTCTTGGTGATGATCGTTTCGGTTGCAGTCTGCAACCGTCCAAGCTTGGCTCAGTCGCCTGAGATCGAGTCCTATCTCGTAAAAGGTGAAGCAGAAGCGGGCGTTGTGGCGATGCTGGATCGCCTTGCCCAATCTCCGTCCGACGACCATGCGCGATTCAGCCTGGGAGTCGCGCAATTCTTTGTGGCCGTTGAGCATCTCGGCCAAGGCTTCTACGAGTTTGGTCTCCGAGATCCCAATCGATCCATTGCTTCGATGCTCCCCTTTCTTCGATTGCCTATTCCGTTCAACGACAATCCCCGTCTGTTCTCGTACCAGGATTCCAGAAATATCCTGCAGCGATTCATCGATGATCTTGCAGTCGCGGAGAAATCTCTCTCCGAAGTCGACGATACCGAGGTCAAATTGCGTCTCCCGATAACCAGGATCTCTCTGAACTTCGCCGATGCATCGTCACCTCCCGTGCCATTACGCAAAATCTTGATCGCAATGCGATCGATTCGGGATCAACAAGACTTCGTCGTGGTCTTCGATCGGGCGGACGTGGCGTGGCTGCGAGGATACTGCCACCTCCTGACCGCGATGTGCGAGTTTCTGCTCGCCCATGACGGACAAGAGCTTTTCGATGCCACGGCTCATCTGTTCTTCCAACGCGTAGACACACCTTTTACGTTTCTTCCCCAGGGGCAACGCGTCTATGATTTCGGCGGTGGCTTTGATATCGCGGATGTGATTGCCATGATTCACTTGATTCGATTGCCGGCGACCGAACCGTTGCGGATGCAGGCCGCACTCCATCACCTAGAGCAGGTGCTCGAGCAAAGCGAAGAGATGTGGAAGTTCGCAATCGCCGAAACCGACGATGATCATGAGTGGATTCCCAACGCTCGACAAACGGGAGAGCTGAGGGTACCAGTCACTCAGGACATGATTGAAAGTTGGCTTGTGGCGACCAAAGAAGGAAAGGAAGTCTTAAGAGGGGAGCGATTGATTCCCTTCTGGCGTGGTAACGGAGAGCAAGGAGTCAATCTGCGACGCGTCTTCACCGAGCCCACCACCTTCGATCTGGTTCTTTGGATTCAAGGCACGGCCGCAGCACCCTACCTGGAAACAGGCGAAAAAACGCGGCCCGATGTTTGGTGGCGCTTGCAGCAAGTCTTTCAAGGGAACTTTATCGTTTTTGCGCTATGGTTCAATTGAGAGACCAAACGAAATAGCCCTCGGTCAGCAGGAAGCGTTCGACGCTCATGCTTGATTTCCAGGGACTGGCAGAAGTTGTAGAATCCTGGTCGGTAATCCTCTGATCCGACCCTTCAAGAACTTCGGCTAACTTCTATGCCTACATCCATTCGTCCGGACGCGTCGATCGATTCCGGCTGGCTGATCGACTTTCCAGAGCGTTCCCTATCCTGGAGTCGAAGCAGCGCTCGTGACCCTAAGTCATCTGAAGTGCTTCGCCAGTTTATCTACATGCAGATGGCGGCTTCCGATCTTGTGGTCGACGAAGAAGCGAAACAACGCGCCGATCTGCCAGAGGGACTGCTCGCGAATCTTGAAGAAAAGAATCGGTTGCTGCAACAGATGCAAGCCCCAATCGATGAGCGCATCGAACGCTTTTTGGCGGATCATTTCTCCAAGATCTCTCTCGAGCAACCGCTCCGATTGCCACGATCGTCCCTGGTCCTCTACCAACACGGTATGGCCCGTGAGTTAAGTCTTCCTGACGGGGAACATCGATTCGAGAACGAACTCTTGAACTCCTATCGACTCGGAAATGGAGTCCTCCACAATCCTCGGGCGGATCGGAGAACGACGCAGGGAACGTTTCATGTGACCGAAGGTGGGTTACCGATCGCTGGTGACAAGAAATCAGTACCACAAAAAGTCTTCGCCCATCTATTCCAACGGGCTGTTCACCCCCCCGAGTCGCTATTGGTCCTTCCCTTCACCAGGAATTGCGAACGACCGGCGAGCTCCTGGGTTTCGCTGTTGATTCGACCGCTTGTGCGGCCAGCCGTTCCTGGGATCTGCGCCGCCCAAAGCATGGAAGTACGCTTCTTCGCACCGGGAGGACTAGTCTGCAACCTCGATTTCGTTGAATCGATTTTTGGAAACGCTGGCGATCCACTCGTGCCCGAGCACGATGCCGCACTTGACGGCGAGGGCTGGACTGGACATACGGGTTGCGTCATTCTCGCACCCCATCTGGTGCATTGCACCAAAAAAGAATTGGGGCTACCCACGTGGCAAGATGCCACCGCACGTCAACGGCGCGACGGAATGTGCTGGAAGTCGCCCGATGAAAAATATAACGAAGGTTCGGCCTTCAAGATCACTTGCCGTACCTCTGCAGGAGTCATCGTCACACTCATTGCCGACAACTATTTCGGATACTGCAAAAAGGAGGTCAAGACACAGATCAGCTACGCCGCCAACCTGATGGGAAACGTTGAAGAAGAACATGCGGGGGGCACAATAGCATTCATCCAGCACAACCTTGGGGAAGAGTTCCAATGGAATTCTCGTCGTTACAACGGCCGGACGTTCGACGATCTGAAACGGGACTATACAGATTTCATCGAGTTCCATCCCGAAGGGTACGGCGTCGACCGCCAATTCCCCCGCCTCATCTATGTGCGCGAGGATGCACGCGCGAGCATCATCGATCGCACCGTATCCTGGCATGCCAACGATAGGCTCCATTCAATTCCGCTCGAGCAAGACAAGGTTTACATGTCACCCAGCGGCTACAAAGTCCGCATGGAAAAGCACCCGTGTGCCCCATCCTGGCGTTTGATCGGAACCGCTGGCGATGGAACCGTTTGTCATAAACCATGCACGGTTAGCGGCGGGGGGAAAAGCGAGATTAGCAAGTCGATTCGGGACTATATGCAAGGTGGTTCCATTTTCGTATCGGACATCGATAGCGATTTCGCGCGACTCGAAGAGATCTTTGATCGAGATTACCAGGATCGCTGGCGCGACGATGCGCGTGAGAAGCCGGACTACGAGAATCGAGCGAGCCGAAAAGTTCTCGATCCCAGCCGGTCTCTTGGAAGTGTCATCAAACTGCTAACGCCCTCTCGAGAATACACGGATGAATACAACGCTTGGCTTGCCAAGATTCCCTCCCATATCTACGCCATGGCGTTCATCATTAAGCGATTCTACAAACCAGAATGGCAAGGCGACTGGAAATCTCACTTCAGTGTCGATGTGGTCAATGGAGAGCCTGGCCATGAACTGAAGTTCGGGAATCGCAAACTCGTAGGAATGTACTTGCGAGTGGGATTGGACCGCTCCGGACGCTGGCGTATGTACAAACTGCGCCAGGACTTTGCCCCAGCAGAAAAGATTCAACTCGAAGACGACATCACCTCCAGTATCACGCTTCCAGGTCGACTTTTCGATCCACCTTTGCATTCGGATTCTCGATCCTACAAGTTCGTAGCGAACTGCGAGTACCGCTTATTCCAACGGCCCGACGATGCAGTCCATCGAGGACTCGATCAACAAACAGAGCGGGATATCGCGGACGTGGGGAATTTCTTCTGCAACTTCGAACCTCTCGGAAAAAACCAGATTCAACGAGAGATTTCGGACATTATCGACTTCGAACAATACACTGCACCGATGCAGGAACGGCTGATGTCGTTCAAGGATTCCGACCAGGAGTACATTGTCTCGTCGGCACATCCCCGGCTGGTGAATGGAAAGCCATCGCAGAACCCAAGATACCTGCAGGATCGGCCCGATTTGATCCGACCGTTCGATCGCTATCTGGCGTTCCGCGGGATCCAGTTGTTCCGAGGCGCTCCTGCCGGGGCACCGATTCCCATTCCTGTATCAGCGATTCTGTCTGGGCGACGCAACAACCCTCCGGACACCAAGTCGGGCATCCGTTCGCTAGCGGTCTACAATCCGATCCACTATCAAGAGTTACCGGAACTGATGATGGATTACGTTTGCTCGCTGACCGGCAAGAGTCCATCAACGACAGGTGCTGGGAGCGAAGGGGCGTTGACCAAAGGTCCCTTCAATGCGCTCAACATGGTTTACGATTTGAACGCAGCATTGGTTGGGATGATCCTAACCGGGCTGGGAGGCTTCAGCACCGCGGCTGGTCACATCGGTCCGGAAATCGAAGCTGGGCACGATATCAGTATGCTGGTTCCCGAAATCTGGTGCCGACTGCGGCCTGAAGAACGCGATCCGCACATGCTGATCCGCGACGGTTTGCTCGAGAAACTAGAAGATCGAGAATATCGCGGCGTGATCGTTCCGGTGAGCCGACTCGGATACCGCATTACGTCAAAATTCGTACGACGCTATTTCGGGCGGGTCTTCGACAATCCGCTCAAGGTTTTCGACGAACAGATATTGTGTCCCGAGACCCAGGATCTTGATTCCTTCCTGGATGGCGTCTTGCACATCGCCGAAGCGCAACAGCGCGTGGCGAACATTTACTTCGAAGACGGGAGCTATGAGCTGGCTTGCCCGCCTCTGCAAGGTGTGCTGTCGATCATGGCCCACGGCCACTGGAATGGCCTTGGGGCCAACGCGCCCGAGTTTCGCAGGATGTTCACTCGCGAGTATTTGCTGGCGAGCGATTGGTACGCAGGACGACTTCAAGCCAAGCAACGCATCGATATCCAATACTGGCAAGCCCGAATTGCGGCCCTCGAAAGCTATTTGCAGGTCGACGCCCACGCGTCGGTGGTTCACCGCATGGGGCTAAACGAGCGATTGGAATCGTGCAGGCGTCGCCTCGCGGAGAGCCAGTCGCCTGATTATCTCGATCAATTGCAGGGCACGCTCGGTGCCGAACGATTCACCGAACCCTAATGCGGAGTGTTTTGTCTTTAGCGGAATTACTGTTCTACGATCAGAACGCACGTAGTGGATCTTGCCAAAAGATCCCGGATTACGGGGACGCTACCAACAAGCGGGGCCCCATCCTCACGGAAAGCTTACTCATGAATGCTCGGCAACTCGAGAAACTCGGTCTAAACTCCGCATGCATCCCGACCGCGATCCAAGTGATTCAGCGCGTGGTGGCTCACCAAGGGTTTCGAGGCAAAGATGTGAAGTCCCAAATCAAGGATTTGATTGCTCGACCGGACTTGTACGCAGCCGATCCTGAATGGGGCGAGCTAGCGCAGGCTGTGCTTGACAGCCAGAAGGAAGGGGATGCTTCCGCCCATACCCATTCGATCGACTATCCGACTTGGGGTTCAGAGATCGATCCGGGCGCGCATGTTCAAATGGAGCAGGCATGTCGATTGCCGATGGCGGTCGCCGGTGCCTTGATGCCTGATGCGCATGTCGGGTACGGGCTACCTATTGGAGGTGTGTTGGCTTTGGAAAATGCCGTGGTCCCGTATGCGGTGGGAGTGGATATTGCC
The DNA here is from genome assembly GCA_025459275.1 of Pirellula sp. GTDB lineage: Bacteria > Planctomycetota > Planctomycetia > Pirellulales > Pirellulaceae > JBKCUI01. Next base: position 3,668 of record JALOQW010000103.1, on the reverse strand, counting down.
TGCCGCATGAAGCTGTCCATCGTGGATCTGCCTGTTTCAGAGTTGCGAGATCGTCCTCATCGATTCGAAGATGCCTTGCAGCGCGGGACCCGATTTGGGATCGGCTGCGAGCACTCGAAGCCTCAAGATCATCCGGTCCTCGACCAGGATTGGAACATCACGCGAGTCACCCGAGAGAAGAAGGAGATCGCTCGAAAGCAACTGGGAACCAGCGGCTCCGGGAATCACTTTGTGGAATTCGGGACATTGACCTTGTCGGAAAAGTCCCCGGAGCTCGGGCTGGACGCCGGAGAGTATACGGCATTGCTCAGCCATAGCGGGAGCCGCGGCTCCGGAGCAGCGGTTTGTTCCGTTTATAGCAGCATTGCGAGAGCCAAGCTCCCGAAGAAGTACCAGGATGCGTTTGGGTATCTTGCCTGGCTTGATCTGGATAGCCAGGAAGGCCAGGAGTATTGGGCGGCGATGGAGCTGATGGGAGACTACGCAGCGGCGAACCATGATGTGATTCATCGGCTTGTGACCAAGCTGCTCGGCGCACGGATCCTTGCCGGCGTAGAAAACCACCATAACTTTGCTTGGAAGGAGACACACGCCGGACGGGAAGTGGTCGTGCATCGCAAAGGGGCAACCCCGGCGGGAGTCGGAGTCCTAGGAGTCATTCCCGGATCAATGGCCACGCCAGGCTTTGTGGTTCGCGGCAAAGGAAACTCATCGAGTCTGCATTCCGCATCCCACGGAGCGGGACGATGCATGAGTCGCAAGGCCGCGAGAGACAAGTACCGTTGGAACGCGGTTCGAAATGACTTGGCCGCACGAGGCATCCGCGTTCTGTCCGCTGGAGCCGACGAAGCGCCTGGAGTCTACAAAGACATCCATCAGGTCATGGCTGCTCAGTCGGACTTAGTGGATATTGTGGCCCGATTCGACCCGATGATCGTGAAGATGTGCGAGGACGGTAGCCCCGCTGAAGATTGATGCCACCTCGAAAGGAGAGTGCAGCCAAAATGGCGATCGCCAACACCAGGCTCAGAAGGTTCCATTGCTCGGTGTAGGCGATCTTCCCTTCAAAGGAGGTTACAGCCCATGTCAGTGGCTGAGGGATTTCAATAGCGTACCTTGCTCCGGTCCCGAGCGATATCGACAGGGAATTGTGAATCAGGTGGAATGCAAATGTGCATGCGATACCCCCGGTACGATAGGCCAGCCATCCCAGTACCAAGCCCATCGTTGTAGCGCAGATCGTCTGCTGGAGGACCCCGTGCGAAAGTCCGAAAAGAACTGCCGAACCGATCACAGCACGAAGTACCCCTTTGTTCTCTAAGAGGCCCGCAAACACAAACCCGCGAAATACAACCTCTTCGCAAATGGCAGGAAGGACCGCGAGTAGCAGGAGCACATTCCACAGAGGGACATTGGCGAGAAGCAAGTCCATTTGCCGCAAGGCTTCCGCCGTTTCGGGACCCAGTGGATATTCGCGATTCACGTACGATGCGAGCTGAACATACGTCGGATGCAGGTAAACAGCCAACAGTCCACATGCAATCAGCTCGAAAAAGCGAGGGGTCTCCAACCGGAGCGAATGACGAACGGACCGGGTCAACATCACCGCCATAATCAATGTCGGTCCGAGCATCAAACCGAGTTGGATCAATGCGGTCGACGTCGCGAAAGATGCCCAATCCAATGGCTCGGTTCCCATCGCTAAACGGCCAAAGAACATGGCGACCAGAATCGAAAGCCCGCAAAGGACCGACTCGGTTGCAGTCGGATGATCCGTGCGTTGATTCCAAAACCGTAGCAGCCAGCTTTTGAACGTCCCTTTCTCCACATCCGAAAAAAGGACCGATTCGTTTTCAAACTGCCGCACGGCCCAACGTGTAGCCAGTAAACAGCAAAGGGTCGTAACGCACGCTACAGAAGGGAGATACATCAATGCGGCGCTGTACTCGCCATCCATCAGCGCACGTGCCAGAAGAACCGCACCTGTCACAGGGACGATGCTCGTACCAGACGACAAGGTTATCCCTGGCAGGATCGGCAACATCACCAATGGAAACCCGATGAGCAGCAAGGGCATCAAGTAGTACTGACCTTCTTTCGTGCTTCGCGCCAGACTGGCAACAGCCAACGCCAAAGCGCTGAACATGGCAGACATCGGGATAACCAACATCATCAGCCACAGGATCAGATCGGGAGCGATCGGTCCAAGACTTCGGAATGGCCCTGAAGTTGCACCCTGGGCCACGCTCCGAAACACAAACGAAGTTGTTATGACCATGCTCAGCAAGTTGAGTATCGCCGTAACGATGCTGAAGCAGGTCACCGTAAACCACTTACCCCAGACGATTTCTCTGCGACTTGCCGGACTGCTCAAGAGCGTTTCAAGTGTTCCCCGCTCCTTTTCACCCGCGCACAAATCGATCGCAGGATAGAATGCGCCTGTCAACGCCCAAACCAGCATGATCAGTGGTAGTACTTTGGACCAGACAACGGCTTGTTTGTCCTGAGTCGATGCAACGTCTAAATGAGTGATCGGAGGGAGTTGCCATAACTCACTCGCAATGGAAGCGTTGTCGAGTTGCGTGCGTACATACTGATGATGCCAACGCTCGATCAGGTTTTGCAAGTGAAGGACCGCCATGCGCGATCGCTCAAGGCGCTGATTGCTCAATACAACCAGTCGGGAAGTGGCGGCTCGATCAGAATTCGGCGTCTCCTTGTTTGCGACGACCAGAATCGCATCCGATTGCGAGCGAGCCAAGATCTCTTGAACAGTGTTGTTGCGATCGTTCCCGTTCGCCACATCGGCATCCGCCCCGTTCCATATAAGCTTCTTCTCGATTTCGGATGCAACAGGCGAATCCGGAGCATGGCAAGTCCAAAGGACCAAGGGTTGGCCATGGACCGTTTCCGATGAGAGGATTTCTTGGCTCGCACCCGATTGCTGCAACCAGTCGGAGCTGCCAACGATACCGATCGAAAAGCGTTGCGGCGTTTTCACCTGTGCCAACTGCAGCATCATCAAACCCATGAGCGGGTACAGCAGCATAGGTAAGACGCAGATCGTGAACATCGTTCTGCGATCTCGCAGTTGATCTCGAAGTTCCCGGAAAAAAATCAGACGAACGTGGGACCAGTTCACAAGGCCTCCGAATTCTGCAGCAAAGGCGTTGCGGGTAATCCTAATTCCTCCACCCAGCAGGAACCAAGATTGCCTGATTGCCGACAGCGTTCATACTGCATTATCAGTTGGTAGAACAACTTCGGACTTGCAAACGCATCCCAGTAGGCACACGAACGCAACTCCCACCAGTATCGTCCCTGATCCTGCCGCTTGCGCAATTGATGTTCGTAGGCTGCAAAATGCGCATACAGGGACGGATACACATGCCTGAACACTTCCTCCGCGCTACCAGCCGCTTCCGTCCATGGCCACGAATGGTCTCCGCTTGACTTCATGGCTATCATCCACATTCCGTCCCAATTGAGCGTCCATCGACCAATATCAGAGCCGCGAACGTAGGGCGAAATGATTCGAGCACATTTCGGATCTGCTTCTATCAGAGCCTCCTTGGTCGGAGTGTCGATCAAGTACGCCTCGTTGAACCCTGTCTTGATGCCCGTAAGCGGTCTACTTCCCAAATAGTCTGCGAGTGAAGAGCTTGTTG
>JALOQW010000465.1 GCA_025459275.1 Pirellula sp. | reverse complement strand
GTGTATGGAACATTGTACCGTACAGTGATCTTGGAGGATTTGCGCTCTTGAGGTTCTTCCGCTCGCGCGATTGTCGGATCCCACCTCCCGATGCAAGAAAATGAAAGAACAAACGCCCAGCCAATCAGGTGCAATCTCTGGTAATTCAAGAGCCGTGGCATGCGTTCACTATCTCCCGGCATGAAACACCAGGTGCGGCAACTCCGGAACAATTAACCGCTCCATCGCCAACCGGACTCCAGCGGGCGATCCAGGCATCGTAACGACAACCTGCTGGCCTACCCGTCCTGCACTGGCTCGACTCAACATGGCTGCCGCCCCAATTTCTTGAAATGACAACATGCGAAACAACTCACCGTATCCAGGAATCTGAGCATCGTAAAGGGACTCGATCGCTTCCGTGGTTTGGTCTCGCGCGGCCAAGCCCGTCCCACCTGTGACCAACAAAGCATGAACGCCAACGATCCCAAGCAACTGACGCGCGATGTCCGCGATCTGCTCGCGCTCGTCCGGCACGATCCGCCGCGCGCGAACCTGATGGCCAGCAGCCAGCAGCATCGCTTCGATCAATCGTCCCCCTTCGTCATTTTCCATCGTTCGCGTATCGCTCACGGTCAACACGCACACTTCTACACTTGCGGGCGCTCGCTCTCGGTGGTCTTGTGTACTCGCTGACGGCATGGTGGTGATTCCTCTCCTCGCACTTCAATCATCACGGTTCCTTCTGAATCGCGTCCGCGCTCTTCACCTAGCATTGTAGTGCATGGAATCGAATCGACCACGGTGTCGTCACTTCGTTGACATCAGTATTCCATCTCGTGACCAGCATGCACATGCATTCCTCTTCGATTCATTGGGAATGCTCTGTTTGCGATGTTTGGAACAGGATTTGTGTCAAGGGCTTTCGAGGAATGTCAGGGAAGGAGTCCGAGGGATCGCGCGTTGGGGAATCTATTGGGGACACCAGTCATGTCAAGTTTTCGAAAGCAGTGGATCGGAATGGTTGCCGCGCTTTGCGGGTTTGTCGGCAGCTTGGGGGCAAACGTTTGGGGGCAAGATCGCAATCCATGGATATCGGTTGTTGGTGAAGCACGATTGGTCCAGATCCGGACGGAGAACATAGCTAATCGGATCTCGAGTCGCTATCGGCACCATCCAATTTCTCGATCAGCAACTCACTTAGACTATGCGGCAAGAGACTTGCTAGATGCGTTCCAGTATGGCGACCCACCGCATCGGATTCGAATGGCACTGGACCGGACGAACGGACTTTGGAGACAAGTCCGCTCCATGATCGACCGAGACTGCGATCTCCGTCTGGATCGGACGCTCATCAGCTTTGCTGACAGCCTGGATCGTCGACTCACAAACCTGGAACGAGCGGTTCACCGAGTCCTTCGGCAGTGCGAAACCCGTCGGCCGCCCCGACCTGCCCGCCCTCCATTCGCTCAGGGAGAGTTTCATTTCTCCCTCCCTTAGGTTGCTAGCAATTGCAATCAGAATTCTTGGTCGATGGATCGATCCCTTTTTAGAAGGCCGTCGGAAATGCTTCACGCGGGAGGGACCGTTAAGCCGAAGAATCGGAAAAGTCGTTATTCTCGTAATGGCAAGCGTTGGCAATGAAGGCATCCGCCATCTCAGAACATCAAAACCAAGAGCCCGCAGATTTTCTTCGAAATCGACGGGCTCGTTCGATCGACATGTTGCGAGTGGGTGGCCTGTTAGCATTTGGTCTGACCCTTTGGATGGCCAACCTTCTGCCGATCCAAAAGGGGATGCTCATTTGCGAGAGCAACGCGGTGGTATCGGAGACCCGTTGGAGCCACCTTGTTCAGCTCAGTAGTCGCCGTGAGTTGGAATCGGCTTCGATTCGATGGGTCAGTTCCAGCCATACGCCGGCGAGGATGGGGACATCGGGGCGGCACAACAGCTCGACGAGCGATTCCTTGCGTCATTTAAAACTGCGAATGGGATTGCGTGAGAAGCTCACAGCGATGGAGTTGCAACAGGAGCTAAACCGGCTCACGTCGTCTGGATCGGTTGACTCGGCTGCCTCCCCTCCGCCGAAACTTCACAAAGAACGCTGGCAGGTTCAGGTTGCACAACATGCCTTGTCTCGATTCCGCCTCGATTGTGAGCGACGGGGCGTTTCCGTAACCGAGACGACAGCCGCTTCTCCGTTTCGACTTGCATCGAACACCTTGGATTCGACCGACGCTGAGGACCGCGCGGTGATGGAAAAGCTAACGCAAAATCTGGCCGATGCCGAGCGAGCTTTGGCAATGGCAACTGCAAGAGATCAGACCTCCGGTTCATCCGCAGTCGGTCCGGGCCCCTTAGCACTTACGGGCTCTCCGACGTACTATCTTCAGGGGAGCAGTCCATCGCTGCTCCATGCTGTTAGCTTAGTTGCATTAGCACTGAGCATCAGCTGGTTCGGATGCCGATGGGCGACAGTTCGATCCTCCGCGTCAAACCCTTCGCGCTTTGGCCGTAAGCAACACTCTACGGATGATACGCATCGAGCCTATAAGAGTTTGCTTTACCGCTTTGGCATCCCATACCTTGGTGAGATTCACTTGGCGGCCAGGGATTCGCTACCGGAGCGAGAGCATGAAGGCTCCCTGCCAATCCTCTCCAGCCGCGCGATCAGTCGCTGGACCCAGGTTGCACGTTGGTCTGACGGAATCCTCATGATCTGGGTAGCCTGTTTTGTATTGAGGTACTCGATCGATCCAATGTGGCGTGAGCTGTTGTTTCGAGCACCTTTGGCGGCATTCTCCTGCCTCGTGTCGGGGATTTAGGCCGCGCTCTCGCGTGAGGTGATACGTGGGAAAGATCAAGATCCTTGCAATCGTCGGCGGACTCATCGCATTGTCGACGGCAGTCATGATCGGTTGGATCTTGTTTGGAAACCGCGTAGACACAAGCGAGCAACTGCAACTCGGACTGAGGTTGGCTCGCAAGGGTGACTACGCAACCGCAGCCAAACTCGCTCAATCACTCGACAAGAGCAAGTTCCAAAAGCGATCGGAGACGGCAACACTGCACTTTTTGGTAGGAGCGGCTGCGCGCCAAACCGCAGAGTTGCTGCAACATCGACCGTCGCGTACGCTCAAAAATGAAGAAGCGGTCGTCGAATTGCAAAAGAGCCGCGAGTTGAAGTTCCCCCCAGGCTACGAGGGGATCGGAAACTACATGTTGGGTATGGCACTGTATGAACTCTTTCGATGGGAGGAAGCGATCGAGCCTCTGACAATCGCGTCAGATCGATGGCCGAAGGGACGTGATGAAGCGGTCGAACGATTGATTGATATTGATCTGTACAGCGATCATCCCAACCCGGAGTCTGCTATGCAACGGCTGGAAAGATGGTCCGCTCTTTCGGCTCTCACACCCAGTGATGTCGATCGCATCACGGTCAAGAGAATGGAGATTCATTGCCAACAAGGCGATCACATGAGGGTCGAGCCTTTGTGGCAATCGATTGTGATGGAATCCCCGATGCGGAGCAACGCAAATCTGATCCTTGCAAGATGCCTTAGGCAGCAAGCTCAGGAGAAGGATCCCCCCTCGGTATCTTCCGATCGACGCCAAAAAGCAATGTCCCACCTGAAGGAAATCGATACGCTGCGCAACGTACCAACGGACATCCGCCGCCGGTCGATGTTTGAGGAAGGCTTGCTGTTTCGGGACTCGGGAGAGACACGCCAAGCAGTCAGTGCGATGAGCAGTCTTCGGCTTTCCTCCCCGTTCGAGCCG
>JALOQW010000464.1 GCA_025459275.1 Pirellula sp. | reverse complement strand
CAATCCAGTCAATCAGGTCAATCAGGTCAATCAGGTCAATCAGGTCAATCAGGTCAATCAGGTCAATCAGGTCAATCAGGTCAATCAGGTCAATCAGGTCAATCAGGTCAACAGAGTCAACAGAGTCAACAGAATGAACAGAACGAACAAAGTCAACAAAACCCCTCACAACAACCCTCCCCAGAACAGCGCCAATCATCGGGCCAACCTCAGACCGACTCCGAACCTTCTTCGCGCCAGCCTGCTGGCGAAGCCGCACCGCGTCGTCAGGGTTTGGAACGCGGCCCACTATCCATGCCGTTAGGCAATTCACCGATCATCGGCCAGGAGTTCAACGAGTGGACAGACGCGATACGCGAAGTGGAGGAGCTGGTACGCGACCCAGAGCTCAAAGCGGAAGCAGCTCGCATTCGTGAGGCGGCGCGTGAGATGCGCATTGAATACAAGAGGCACTCCACGGTTCCCCAATGGCCGTTGGTCCAACGTTTGATCGCAGGGCCCATGGACGAATTGCGGATAAAGATCGCTCAGGAATTGTTGCGTCGAACGGCGGAGAAAAATCAGATTGTCCCGCTGGATCGCGATCCAGTTCCACGTCAGTTCCAGTCAACGCTAGACCGGTACTTCGAACGACTCGGATCTGAGAATTCGAAGCCATGATGGTGCTGGCAGATTTAGTATTCGCTCGATCAGGCTGGCTGCCGTGGGCTGGAGTCTTCGGCGCGGTTCTCCTTTGCTTGTCCCTTATCTCCTATCGCAAGAGCGCGATGCCGCTCCGTGTGAAAGCCCTTGCATTCTCTCTAAGGGGGCTAGGAATCGGATTGCTGCTGTTCAGCTGGCTGGAGCCAATGGCAAGCACCGAACAGCCCAAGCCCCAGGCCAACACTCTGGTGGTCGCGGTCGATAACAGTGGCTCGATGAAGGCATTATTCCCCGAGGGAGCCGACGAGTCGCTTCGTGCACTGTTAAAAAATGATGCGAGCTGGCTCAATCAAGCAAGCGAGACATTTCAGCTCCGCAAGTACCTGTTTGATGGCAGCGTCGAGTCGGTCGACGATCTCAACACATGGTCCGGAGACGGCAAGATGTCATCTCTGAACAACACACTGAGCAGTCTTCGTTCTCGCTACAAAGGTCAACCGCTGGCCGGGATTATCTTGATAACGGATGGTCAGGGAACCGAGCCTAACCCATCAACAGACTTCGGCGATGCGGGTGCCGATGGCGGCATGATCCCGATCTTCCCTGTCAGTATTCCTGTTGAACGGGTTTCAAGAGACCTAAGAATCGAAAATGTCTCTGTCAGACAGTCTGAATTCGAAACCGCACCGGTCACAGTGACAACAGCGGTTTCACATGTTGGTTATCCAGGCTCGCGCGCCGTTCTCGATTTGGTCGATAACTCCGGAAAGACGATCGACTCCAAGACATTCGAGCTGAAGAAAGATCAAGAGGTCTTGAAAGCTGAGTTCCGTTTCCGTCCGGAACAAAGTGGCATTTCCGCGTACACACTCAATCTTCGATTGGCGAATGAGTCGCAGAGCTCCGAGACGAGCGAAATCACTCTACTGAACAATCGACGATATCAAGTGGTCGATCGAGGCACAGGGCCCTATCGCATTCTGTATCTTGCTGGCCGCCCCAATTGGGAGTTCAAATTCCTTCGACGAGCGATCGATGAAGATGCCGAACTCGCGCTCACCTCTTTGATTCGAATCGCGAATCGTGAGATGAAGTTCAGTTTTCGAAATTCCAAACTGGAATCAACGAACCCCCTGTTTTCGGGTTTTGAAGACGTGTCGGAAGAAGAGAAGCAGCAGTATGACGAACCAGTCTATGCGAGATTAGGAGTGCGAAGCTCGGGTGAACTGCAAAAGGGATTTCCCAAGGATGCCGAAGAATTGTTTGAATACTCGGCACTCATACTGGACGACCTGGAGCACGACTTCTTGACCATTGATCAGCAGCAATTGATTCGCCAATTCGTTACCGTCCGGGGAGGAGCTCTCTTGGCTTTAGGAGGCCAAGAGAGCATGCGAGGCACCAAGTTTCGCGAGTCGGTCCTTGGGCAGCTATTGCCAATCTATGGGGATTCCAATTCCATCGAGTGGCGGATCCCAGAGTTGATGGAAGAACCTCAAGAGACGATTCGCTTTCAGTTAACGCGCGAGGGATGGTTACAGCCCTCGATGCGATTGTCCGACACCGAAGGGACCGAACGCATGCGATTGGATGCCATGCCGGAATTTCAAGTCTTCAACGAGACGTCGCGCGTGAAACCGGGCGCGACCGTTCTGATCGAAGGTGAACTGCCAACCGGAGACCGAAAGCCCTTGTTCGTTTCTCAACGATTCGGTCGAGGAACATCATCGGCGTTTCTGCTGGGTGATTTCTGGCGATGGGGCTTGCGATTCGAGGGTGACCAGCGGAGTCCGTTGTATCAAGCTTGGCGCCAAATCCTTCGGGGGACCATGGCCGACGTACCAAGACCTATTACCATGGACGCGGTTATTGATTCAAACAATCCTAGATTAGTGAAGATCACGGTTCATGTCCTGGGAGCGGATTACCAGTCGGTCGATAACGCACAGGTCCAGATCACGCTTCGGAAGCCCGATGGCAGTACCCTGGAAACTTCCGCAGAACCATCCATGCAAGTTGCTGGGGACTACGAAACAGAATTTGTCATGCAGGATACCGGCGCATATATCGCATCGGCAGCCGTCAACAGTTCGGATGGAACTTCCCTCGGAATCGCAACGAGTGGATGGACCTACGAACCAGAAGCCAGAGAGTTTGCCCAATTAGGCATCGATAGAAATAGGTTGGATGCCCTTGCACAGAGCACCGGAGGACGTGTCCTTTCTCCATCCCAACTGCAGTCCCTGGCCAATTGGATTCCACCCGATCGAATTCCCGTCACGGAGATTCGTACTTATCCAGTGTGGCATGCTCCCTGGGTGATCGGCTTGGCATTCCTCGCATTGGTCCTCGAATGGTGGCTGAGGAGACGTTATGGCTTGGCGTAGCGCTATCTTCCTCAGTATCCTTTGCCTCTCATGCGCAGGATTTGCTCTTGGCGAAGATTCCAACTCGGCCCGCAGGCTATGTGTCGTGGTTGGGGCGGCCGGAGAGCCACAGTATGGGGAAGCGTTTCGCACATGGGCCGGACGATGGCGCGATGCCTCGTCAGGCTTTGAGGCAACCTGGATCGACGGGACCACCGACGACCAATCGCCTTCAGGCGAATCGGTTTCAGGCGAATCAGCTTCAAGTGAATCGGTTTCGAGCCACCGCGATCAAGTTCTTCAGTGGATCGAACAAGCCCAGCCTAGCCATCGAGACCACTGGCTCGTCTTGATGGGACATGGAACCCATGATGCCAAGTCGACGCGATTCAATCTGAAAGGACCCGATCTTTCAGCGACGGAACTCAGCAAAGCCCTTGAAGGGAAGCCGGGCACATGGATTGTGATCGTATGCGCCTCATCGAGCGCTCCGTTTTTGCAATCGATCTCGGGACCGAATCGCATCGTGATCACGGCCACCAAGAGTGGCTCTGAAGAGAATTTCTCTAAGTTCGGAGACTTTGTCTCGAAGAGCCTGACCGAGTCTTCTGCGGACATCGATCATGACGGAGCCATCTCCGTTCTGGAGTTGTTTCTCGCGGCTAGCAATCGTGTGCAGAAGCACTATGACGAACAAGGCTTGTTGGCAACGGAGCAGGCACTCCTAGACGACAACGGTGACGAACGTGGCACTCCCGCCGTATTCTACC